>DATGFZ010000214.1:0-8140 GCA_035308805.1 Puia sp.
TTGCCTTTTGCGTGAATCACGGGTCTGACTGATGGCAGGGATTTCATCCATGCGCAATTACAGGGCTTATTGGCATAAGTTCATTCAATGCGTCCCGTTCCGCGATTGCCAAAACATGCAGACGAATGCCGGAAATATCAACATCATAAAATACCGAATGAAAAAATTTTCTTTTTTATTGCTGATGCTTGCTCATTTTTTTGTTGTTACCGCCCAGCAGTCTTACCTGGACAGCCTGAAGCAACAACTGGATCTTGCCAAAAACCAGGATACGTCGCGGGTTCTTGCTTTATTTTCGCTGGCAGATTATTATGGTTTCATACAATTCGACAGTTGCCTTTTTTACGCTGCTAAAACCGGGGAGCTTTCTCAAAAATTAAACTATCCCTTCGGAAAATTCCTGGGTTACTGGAGCACCTTCCACGGGTTGAATTCACAGGGTAATTATGCAAAGGCGCTTGAAGTGGCTATAGATATGGAGAAAATTGCGGACCAGGTAAAAAAAGAAAGACCATGGATTTTGCCGCAGGTTCATTATTTTCTGGGATTGCTGGACCGCGAGATGGAAGAATATCCCGAAGCGAAAATGCAGTTCAGCATGACCATGGAAACGCAAAGAAATATCGGTGAAGCAAAACAGGAAACGTTTGCATCCTATTCTCAGTTGGGGATTTTGTATTTAAATACACACCAGCCGGATTCCGCCTTATTTTATGCCCGGCAGGGCTATGAACTGGGGCTGGGAACCAAACGTTTTAAAATATATTTTCCCCTTGCCATCGCAGCCATCGGAAATGTCTATGCCGCTTTGGGGAAATTTGAACTCGCCCGGCAATATTTCCTCCAGGCCATTGAACAAAGCAAACTCAATGGAAATATTTATTTCCAGGTAAGAAATTTCAACAACCTTGCCAGCATGTATTATAAAATGAAGATCAGCGATTCGTCTGTTTATTTCGCCAAGGTTTCCCTTCAATTGAGCCAGGAACACAAATTTGATGATTTTACCATCGACGCCAGCACACTGCTTGCCAATTCATACGAACTGCAAAATAAACGGGATAGCACACTTAAATATTTAAAGATCATGCTTGCGGTA
The DNA here is from genome assembly GCA_035308805.1 of Puia sp. Taxonomy (GTDB): domain Bacteria; phylum Bacteroidota; class Bacteroidia; order Chitinophagales; family Chitinophagaceae; genus Puia. Next base: position 1,100 of record DATGFZ010000214.1, read on the forward strand.
AAAGACAGCGTCTTCAGCCAGTCGAAGATTAAAAAATTTCAGCAGTCTGCATTCAATGAGATCCAGCGTCAGCAGGAAATAAACATTTCCAAAGAAAGGTATCAAAATCAGGTCAGAACCTATGTCCTCATCGCTTCATTGATTGTGTTCTTCCTGATCGCTTTTATTCTGTACAGAAACAACAGGCAGAAGCAAAAAGATAAACTCAAAATAGAAAAAGCATACCAGGAATTAAAATTGACACAGGCACAACTCATCCAGTCTGAAAAAATGGCTTCACTTGGTGAGCTGACCGCTGGCATTGCTCATGAAATTCAAAACCCGTTGAACTTCGTTAATAATTTTTCTGAATTGAATTCGGAATTATTGATGGAATTGAAAGATGAAATTAACAAAGGGGATGTTGATGCAATAAGCGCCATTGCCGAGGATATTATAGTAAACGAACAAAAAATAAATCATCACGGAAAGCGAGCAGATGCCATTGTCAAAGGAATGTTACAGCACTCCCGGTCAAGCTCCGGTGTAAAACTACCCACAGACATTAATGGGCTCGCTGATGAATATTTGCGTTTGGCTTATCATGGACTAAGAGGAAAAGACAATGCACTCTCGATTGCCATGAAAACTGATTTTGACCCAAGCATCGGCAAAATAAACATCATTCCCCAGGATATCGGAAGGGTATTGCTGAATCTTTACAACAATGCATTCTACGCAGTAGCCGAAAGGCAAAAGAAAGAAGGGACAGGATATGAACCGGCAATCTTTTTGCGCACAGGAAGATCAGGAAATCAGCTAATCATCAGCGTTAGTGACAACGGGAACGGCATTCCGCAAAAAGTAGTTGATAAGATCTTTCAGCCTTTCTTTACAACAAAACCGACGGGACAGGGAACTGGTCTGGGATTGAGCCTGAGTTATGATATCATTAAAGTGCATGGCGGCGAAATACGGGTAGAAACTATAGAAGGTCAAGGTAGCGAGTTCATCATCCAATTGCCAGCTGTCTGAACCCCGATTAAAGGGTTTAGGGTTTTCAGATATGGCGCATTTCCTGGTGATTTCCCCATGTTTTTTATGAAAAACAATCCTGCAATCGTTCGCTTTAAAACCTCCCCGATGCAGGACGCGTGGGAATGACAAGAGCCTTCAATAGTAAAGCGGTGAAAAATAGTTCCTGGTATGGCAGGAAGACCTGCCATTCATCAAATCCACAGCGGCTCGAATAGCGACATCTCTTGCAAAATTTATTTACATTCGGGTAACCATTATCATTTCACCTGGAATACAGATGCCCCATCAAAATCGTCAACTGGCAGCAATTTTTTTTACCGACATCGTTGGATACACGGCCATGATGCAGCAAAATGAAGGAGAAGCGGTAGCCATCGTAAAACATTATATCCATGTCCTTCAGAAAACCGTATCTGACAATGGGGGCCTCATTCTAAATGATTACGGGGACGGAAGTCTTTGTTCTTTTACCAGCGCTACCCATGCTTTACACTGTGCCGTTGAGTTACAACTACAATTACAAAACAATCCTGCAGTGCCCCTGCGCATCGGGTTACACGTCGGGGAAATTTTTTTTGAAGGGCAAAAAGTACTGGGCGATGGCGTAAACGTGGCTTCGCGCATACAATCGCTGGGCCAGGCAAATACCATTCTGTTTTCCAAAGAAATCTTTGACAAAATAAAAAATCAACCGGATTTTAAAACGGTTGCTCTTGGAAAATTTGAATTTAAAAATATTGATGATCCGGTAGAAGTTTTCGCCCTTGCCAATGAGGGATTAGTAATTCCTAAAAAAGAATCACTAACCGGCAAGTTAAAAGAAACAAAAAAATCAGGCCGGAAGAAATGGGTACTGATTATTGCGGCGATCCTTATCCTTGCGGTGGTTTTCTTTGCCTATCAGAGATTTTCCACAAGACCGGAATTTACGGGTGATGAAAAATCCATTGCCGTTTTACCTTTTGAGAACTCGGGAGAGACTGACAGTGACGCCTATATCTCAGAGGGGATAACGCAGGACATCATCAATAATCTTTCCAAAATTTCTTCCCTGCAAAAGGTGATCGCGTGGTTTTCAGTAAGAGGGTTTAAGAAAACACCCAAAACGATAAAGGAGATTGCCGATGAACTGGGCGTTGCCGCGATCCTCAGAGGCACCATACAGAAGGCAGCCGGGAATATCCACGTTTTTGCCGAGCTCATCGATGTAAATTCAAATAAGACATTATGGGGTGAAGGTTTTAATTACAGCACTAAGGATATTTCTACCATTCAATCGGAAGTGGCACTGAAAATTGTCAACTCGCTAAATGCCAATCTTACCTCATCAGAAAGAAAAAATATTTCGAAACTCTATACGGAAAACGCTGAAGCATATAAATACTATAAAAAAGGAAGATGGTATTGGGAGAAAAGAAATGCTGAATCCCAGGACAGTGCTGAAGTCTATTACAACAAGGCGAAAGATCTTGATCCCGATTACGCTTTAGCCTATAGCGGACTTGCAGATATTTACGCCATCAACACCAAGGGGCTGAGTCCGAAGGAAGTAATTCCCCTTGCAAAACAATATGTTGCCAAAGCACTGCAACTGGATAGCAATCTCAGTGAAGCCCTGGCAACATCCGGTTTGATTAACTGCATATTTGATTATAACTGGAGCAATGCTAAAGTTTTATTTGAAAAAGCACTGAATGCAAATCCCAATTACAGTTTTGCTCATTTATTTTACGGGAATCTCCTGCAATGGGTATATGGACGAACTGAGGAAGGCATCAGCGAAGTAAAAAAAGGACTCAGCCTGGATCCGCTTTCAAGTACGCTGAATTATGCGGTTGGCAGAAGCTATTGCCTTGCTAAAAATTATGATTCCGCTTATGTATACCTGAAGAAGAATTATATTAAGGATCCTTTTTTTACGGTTACCATCCCTTTTTATGCTCTTACGCTTATCCACAGAAAGGATTTTACAGAGGGCGTTAAAAGTGCTCAACACAGATCCCCCGGGTGGTATGAATCTGGTGATAGATATCAGGGGACCTTGTTTAGCCAACCTGTATGCAGCACAGGGAGACATGGTACGCGCAAAGACCGAACTTGAAAAGTCTTTTAAAGAAGATCCCAATCAATCCCCCTATCATTTTGCCAGGGGGTTTATTGCTGTTGGGGAGTATGACAAAGGGTTGTCTTTATTAGAAAAAGCCTACGAGGTGAGGGATATTCGCATCTGGCATCTTAAAGTTGATCCGACATTGGATTCCGTAAGAAATGACCCGCGTTTCAAAGCCCTGCTTAAAAAAGCCAATTTGGAATCATTTTAGCGGTGACCATACCCATACAATAAAAATACATTATTTAATTTCCCAAGGATGTTTCCAAAAAAAAAAGAAGCACGACTTTTTAAATGTGGATATATTGATTTATCTTTTTACACCAATTATAACCAAAACTACAGTGCATGAAAAAGCTAACCTTCATCTCCTGTGCATTTTTATTGTCGGCTAATTTATGCCATGCCCAGGGATGTATAGCGATCCGCAATATTACCAGCTTTGGGGAATTTGCCCAGTTGGGTTACCAACAATCAGCAGACCAATGGGTAATGGACATAAACAGCAGGTATTTTAAAGCGTATAATGTGTTCCAGGGAACGGTGAAAAAAACGCCTGCTGATCTGAGAAGTGGAGTCACACTTTATGAATCAACAACAAATTTTGAGTTGACCCGGTTATTGAATAATGACTGGGCCATCAGTTTGGATATGCCCATTGATGCGAACGAAACAGCAGGTGAACTAGAACATGCATCGGGTGATTATCATACCACACACGCTTTCGGATTGGCGGATATGCGTCTTACCGTTTACAAATGGCTGCTGGGCGCCACTTCTTCCGGCAGAGGCAATATTCAACTTGGTGTCGGGATCAAATTCCCTACCGGCAATTATCGCACAGAAGATTATTTTTATACCAGTAAGACAGATCCGACATACAGGCAATCATTTCCGGTGAATGTGGCCATTCAGCTGGGTGACGGAGGAACAGGGATCACCACTCAATTAAATGCATTTTATTTTTTTAATAAAGATATCAGCGTGTATGGAAATTTTTTCTACCTGATCAGTCCAAAAGATCAAAACGGTGTTCCTGCATGGCCTCCTGGGCTCATTGATTCCGCTACCATGGCGTTATTCCATAAAGCGACTTATGACGTGAACAGCGTTCCCGATAATTATTCCTTAAGAGCAGGAGCTAATTTTTTATTTGGCAATTTTGTAGCAACGGCAGGACTTCGTTACGAAGGAGCGCCCGCTCATGACCTTATCGGTGGCAGTGACGGTCTGCGAAGGGTAGGGCATATTTTCTCTTTCGAACCGGGCGCCCAGTATAAGTTCAAAAAATCGCTTTTATACTGTTTTGTTACGCTTCCTTTGGCTCGCGCAACCATAGCCACTGTCCCCGATGAAAGAATAGCAGCCATTACAGGAACTCCGTTGAGCATTACCCCGGGACATTTTGCAAATTTTCTAGTCTACGTTGGATATACATTTACTTTTAAATGATTCAGGACAACCGGTAAAAGAAAAAATATTTAAAATTCATCTTCCCGATACCGTTGCTTTTAAAGGGAATCGGTAAGTTTATTTATGAATAAATTATTGTGGTGTATATGCTCTGTGAATTTAATTGTGTCAGCAACCTATGCCCAGCCATATTACAACAGACTTCTCCAGCAATTAAAAGATGAAAAAGATGACAGTGCCAAAGTACTAACCCTGTGCGCGCTGGCGCAATACCATGCCTACACCCAGTCCGACAGCAATGCGTATTATGTGGATAACGCCATTAAGCTCTCCGATAGAATAGATTATCCCAATGGCAAATTGCAGGCAAACATAGAGCTCTTCTTTGCCGCAAACTTCAAAGCCGATTATACCCTGGCGCTCGAGATAGCATTAAATAATTTGAAAATTGCCAGCGAATTAAAAGATCACAGGTTATACAAAATGGCCCTCATCATGCTCAACCTAAATCTTGTCAACAGGGAAATGGGAGATAACAGAAAAGCTGCGGTCAACCAGCGCGAAGCTTTCGATCTCCAGGAAAGGTCCGGCGAAATTGACGGAGATTTCTGGGCGGCTTATTCATGGAAATCGGTCAGCTACATCGCGAACCCCGATTCAGCATTATATTTTGGCCACAAAGGATATGAAATGGCAAAGACTTCTCCACGCCAATATGTATATGTTTCTTTGGCTGCTGCTTATTTGGGCAATGCCTACCGGGCAGCCGGAAAATACGATACGTCCAGAAAATATTTGCAGATTGCCCTTGAACAGTGCATCGCCTATAATAATGTCTATATCCAGGGAAGGGTGTACAGGGATTTAGCCACCCTCTTTAACAAAAGCGGCCAAATAGATTCATGCATTTATTTTTCAAAGACCGGACTGGCGCTTTGCCTGCAATATCATTTTGGTGATTATGCTTCACAGTTGAGCCAGTTGCTGGCCAATGCCTATGAATTTCAGCACAAGCCCGATAGTGCACTGAAATATATAAAAGTGATGGGCGCCGCCAAGGACTCGATTTTTAGCCAGGCCAAAATGTTGCAGTTTCAAAAACTGCTCAGTGATGCGGATCAAAAACAAAAAGAAGCTGAGGCAGATGCTGAAAAATACCGTACCCAGGTCAGGTTATATTCCCTGATTGCGATAGCGTGTATATTCCTGATCCTGTTGCTGGTTGTTTACCGCAACAACCGGCAAAAGCAAAAAGCTTACACGCTTATCACCAAACAAAAACAGGAAACCGATTTACAGAAAACAAAAGTTGAAGAAGCTTATGTCGAATTAAAGTCGGCACAAAATCAACTCATCCAGTCAGAAAAAATGGCCTCGCTCGGCGAACTCACAGCCGGCATTGCACACGAAATACAAAACCCCCTGAATTTTGTAAATAATTTTTCTGAGGTTAATACGGAGCTCATTGAAGAACTAAAAGGGGAAAGGCAAAAGCCAGCGGGTGAAAGGAATGCCTCTCTGGAAAATGAAATACTGAATAATATTGCAGAAAATGAAGAAAAGATAAATCACCATGGCAAAAGAGCGGACGCCATTGTAAAAGGGATGTTGCAGCACTCCCGGTTAAGCGTAGGGGTAAAGGAATTAACCGACATCAATGCCCTGGCCGAGGAATATTTGAGATTGAGTTACCACGGGTTACGGGCAAAGGACAATTCTTTCAATGCGGCGATGAAAACCGATTTTGATATAAGCGTCGGAAAAATAAATATCGTTCCCCAGGATATCGGGAGGGTGTTGCTGAATTTATACAACAACGCATTTTATGCATTGGCAGAAAGAAGAAAGTCAGAAGGGAAAGGATATGAACCGACAATTTTTGTGGGAACCAAAAAATCCGGAAATAACCTGCTGATCACCGTTAGAGATAATGGCAATGGCATCCCGCAAAGAGTGATTGCCAAAATCTTTCAACCATTCTTCACCACCAAGCCGACGGGTCAGGGAACGGGATTGGGTTTGAGTTTGAGTTACGATATTATCAAAGCCCATGGCGGTGAAATAAAAGTGGAGGCAGCGGAAAATGAAGGAAGCTTGTTTATCATCCAATTGCCAAAAACATACATGGAGGTGAACTCATCGGGAACTGTCAGGTGAATCCCTCTATTCCGTTCTGGCATTGGTGATAAAAACATCCTTTACTGCTTTTGGATCTTTGATGAGCTGGTAAAACTCATCGAGAAAACCGATCAGATCTCTTTTGCTCGCAGGAGTCAGCAGATCAAAATTATTCACGAGCGCGTAAATTTTTTCTTTTTGTTGCTGAAATATATAGAGCACGTCATTTAATTCCTGCATCGTCCGGGGGTATCCCCGGTACAGGCGCTGGCGTACATTTTCAATGTTTAATCTTTCATCGGGTACGGCATATTCTGTATTAACAAACCCGGAATAATCAAAATCATAAGGAACCACATAAGGTCTGATGGTCGTGTCTTTGG
>DATGFZ010000215.1:0-2910 GCA_035308805.1 Puia sp.
TTCGGTTACCAAACCTGTCATCCCGCGCATACCCTGATAAACCTGGGCCAGGGTAACTTCTCCGATTTTTTTATTTCCATTTTCTTTAAGCAGTTCTTTAATTTCCGTGGCCATTGCATCGGACTTTAACTTAAACCTGTCTTTTAAAATACCCATGACGCAATAATTTTTAGTAAATGTACACAATTTGAAAATTAGCAAACAGCTCAACAAAATATAGGTAGTGTCTCGGTTTCAACTTTATTAGTGTTGGAATAATTATTTTTTTGGATTTGGGATTTCAAAAGTTTGGAGATTTCCCCCTTTTTCTAAAATAATCATCGTATTAGAAACTTGGTCGGGATTAGAAATATAATTCATAATTCTTAATGATTGATACCCGTCTTTTGTAATCAATAAATTAAAAATCCCCTTATCAAATCCAATAACAAAACTGCCATCAGTTGCCGTAGTCGTTATTCTATTATTTTGTTGTACCTGGATTTGAACATTTGCCAACGGAGTTAAGCGACTTTTTCCTCTATTATCCATTTTCCCTGCACTATATACTTTACCAAAAATTAAAGCACAGGTAGTATCACTGTATCCCCTGTATTCAAACTTTATTACTCTGCTTTTTTCAATTTGGCTTATTGCCTGCGAATAACTTAATATGAAAAATATCAAAAGAGAAACTACGATGGTTCTTAAAATAAACATTCAATTATCATATCACTTTATTCTGCTAATTTAACAATATCCCAATAATCATAAACCTTTTTGTTATGCCTGCTGCCATCGCATGTGTCACTCTCAAAGTCTTGACCTGTTTTACGAGGTTATAGTAAACAAAATGCAGCGCAATTGCATGGGAATGATTATCTGTTTTCTTGCTGAAAGTATTTGTGAAGCTTGTAAATCTTCTCATGTGCATTCTCAACAAAATATAAGTAACCCAAAAAATCAGCAAAAATTTATTTTAGTTAGGCCGATATTCTGAAAATAGCCCTGGTTTTCATGGAGCCGGTTTCATGGTCTCCTGTTTGTCGCATGTAGTAATTATTTTGGCGCTTTTTTATATAACCATATGGTAACAAAGGTGAAAATAATGTTTGGGATCCAGGCCGCGAGCATGGGCGAAAAATTTCCTTTGGTTGAAAATGTTATCGCGAATTTATCCATGACCACGAAAACGGCCGCAGCAACAATTCCCAAGGCAAGATGCAAACCACTGCCACCACGCACTTTTCTAGATGAAATCACCGCGCCCATGATGGTAAGAATGATAATGGAAAATGGCGTTGAATCACGGTGAAAGCGTTCAACTTTATAATTATTCAAACCTTCCGTGCCCCTCAGTTCTTCCCGCTGAATAAACTCTTTCAATTGCGGTGACGTGAGTTTATCCTTTAAATATTCATCATGGCCCAATTCGTTGGGCCGGATATTAATATTGAAATTGGAATCGTTGATTTTGACCACAGATTCGTGCAATCCATCCAGGGTGTGCTGGATAATATTATACGCGTGCCAGTTTTTTTTTGAGGTGTCCCATTGAATTCTTTCGGCGCGGAGGTTAAGAAAAATCTTATTATTCTTTACTTTCTGCATGGTAAAGCCACCCGCTGATTTGCTGGATGTATCATAATAAAGAAGCGCCACATAAGTATTAGTATCCGCCCGCAGGTAATAATTGTTGAGGTATTCCCGCCCGGCATTTGGTTGATAAGAGCTATTCCGATCAACATAGTAAGCCTGAAAATCGGTTCTTATTTTATTTGCCTTGGGAATCCATGTCTGGCTAGCGACCCAAAAAAATCCGCTCAACAACAATGCGCCGATCATATAAGGGCGCAGAAAACGATTGAAGCGGATGCCACCGGCAAGTATGGCAACAATTTCCGATCGGCCGGCCATGCGGGAAGTGAAATAAATTACGGCAATAAAATTCATCAGCGGAAAAATCATTGAAACAATTACCGGAATAAACCCCACATAATAATTCGTAATTATTTTCCACGTGCTTAGTCCGGAATTTACAAAATCATCGGCTTTTTCGCTGGTATCAATGACCACAGCGATTGCCGTCAATGCAAGAATGGTAAAGAAAAAAGTGACAAAAAATCTTTTCAGTATATACCAGTCGAGGATTTTCATTGCTATTTATTCAAGAATTTTTGCGAATTAAACGGATCTAAAATGTTGGTCGATAAAGTCGTGAAGGAATAAATCTTATAGGTTATTCTTCGCGGCTTTGCCTGTATTTGGTTTGATGCCGCGCAAAAGTAACCAGAAAATAATAAGCATGCGATTGTTACCCGCTAAGGATTTGTTTAATTTCTCAGGAGTTACAAATAATAAACCTGAAAATGCTTAATGATTTACTCCTGAAGCGAGCCATCAGCCGGAGGATGATGAAGCCATGAATGCCGGAACTGTTACCCGCAAATCGGTGAAATCTGCGTTGAGCGCCAGGAGCGTTCGATCGAAGCTTTCACCATTTATCCACTTATCACTTTGGTTTGCTTTAGTTGATTTCCAATAATAACTTTACCGTTTGCAAAAACGGCAGGCATAATTTTTTAAAGCCTCAAAAATTTAAATTTCAGCACATGAAAAAAATTCTCTTTTTCGCTACAACGGTAAATCTTTTTTGTGTTTTTTTATCGGCTCAAAGTAATTACGATCAACACGAGGCATTTGCGCCGGTTTTTTATCCGGCTTACGGCGATGAAGTGCGCACCGCAAGTGGTAATGCCGGACCGAAATATTGGCAAAACAGCGCTAGTTATAAAATCAATGCTACACTTGATGATGTAAATAATACCATGGAGGGAGCAGTAACCATTAGCTACAAAAATAACAGCCCGGAAAAACTGCCGTTTGTCTGGTTGCAACTGGATCAGAATATTTATAAAGATGATTCACGTT
>DATGFZ010000216.1:0-2616 GCA_035308805.1 Puia sp.
CGGGAGATTATTTACGCTTGAGCAGGGACAAAACAATACATACGCTCCGCACAAACGCCCTTTTCATACAATAATCCCGGCATTTGTTACTAGAAACGGAAAGCCATATATGAGTTTTGGGGTGATGGGAGGGGGATTTCAGCCGATCGGACAGGTACAGGTATTGATGAACATGATCGATTTTGGAATGAATGAACAGGAAGCCGGCGACGCTCCGAGAATTGATCATCAGGGTTCTTCGGAACCGACGGGAGAAAAAAGATCCGGCTCCGGAACAATCTATCTGGAATCGGGATTTTCTGCGGATGCCATCAGAAAATTGATTCAAATGGGACACAAAGTCAGCTTCGAGGAACCGGGAAGTTACGGGGGGTATCAATGCATCCGTGTTGATCCGGATAAAAAAATTTATTTCGGCGCTTCTGATCCGCGTAAAGACGGAATGGCCGCAGGGTATTGATTCGCACCAACAAAAAATGCCACACGTCTCGTGTGGCATTCCTTTTTTGTGACAGCGCTTATTTTTTCTTACTCCGTATTTTTGTTTATTTTCTGGTAAACGCTCCATGCATTGGAATCGCTCGAATGCAAAATTAATTTTTGATCCGCATTTTCGAGGGTGATATAATAAGTGGTTGCATCAGGAGCAGCGTTTTCAAACAGATCGGAGATCCAATAATTGGCATACGTGCTTTTTAAATCAGCCTGCAATCTGATCGGCAGATTCTCTGAAGAAATATTTCTTGACACGGCAAGCAACATGCCTGTTGGATCATAATATGCAAACATGATTTCGTTGTTGAAGCTGAAAGTGGCTTTTTCAAATTTACTTTTTTGTTCCCATTGCACGTTAGTTGCGGAATTGAAATCTTTACTGAATGAGGATTTAACCGATTTGCTTACACCGTCATTATCGTTTGCAAATGTGCAGCTTATTCCTGCAGTCATCATGAAGGCGATTGATAAAAAAGTCTTTTTCATAATTTTATTTTTTTGAGGTTGATGATTTGAAATTTATTGACAACACAAAAGTATATTCAACCCTTGTGCAATGCAAACGGATAGTGATTATCGGCGACCTGGAAAAAAAAGAAATCTTTTCGTAGCAGAATAATTTGATTTCGTCTCAACATTTAGGTGGTTGCGGCTTTTGCGAGAAAATCCTGCTTATTTTAGCGGTATGAAACGTTCCTGGTATTCGAATAAATGGTTGATCATTTTAATTCATGTTGCTGCCTGGGCTTTGTTATTTTCCCTGCCGCATCTTTTGAGTTCTTCCGGGAATGAAAAACAACCACCCCCAAAGAATTCAGGTTCCGAAAATGCCGTTTGGTATTTCTCTGTTATCATGAACCTGTCCTGGGTGGTTTATTTTTATTTTAACGCATATGTGCTTGTTCCAAGATTTATCTATCAGCATAAATACTGGCAATATACCGTAACCCAATTATTTTCATTAGCATGGTTGCTTTTAGAAGCATTTTTTCTTTTTAAATTATTTTTTGCACCCCAGCATTTTAATCCAAGGGGGTTGCTGTTTATTAACTGTTTTATATTTCTTTTCTTTTTTGCTTTGAGTCTGGCTTATCAATTGATTAATGAAAAAGTAAAATCAGATAAACTGAATTCTGAAAGAGAAAATGAAAACCTCAAAACAGAATTATCATTATTGCGTTCGCAGGTAAGTCCCCATTTTATGTTCAACGTACTGAACAATATGGTCGCCCTGGCACGAAAACAATCCGATCAGCTGGAGCCTTCATTGATAAAACTATCATCATTGATGCGTTATATGTTGTATGAAGCAGACGAGGACAAAGTACCCCTGGAAAAGGAGATTGAATATCTGCAAAGTTATATTGATCTGCAACAGCAGCGTTTTGGACAAAAAGTAAAAGTTAATGTGACGGTAGATGCGCCGGACAGCACCCTTGAAATCGAACCCATGTTATTGATTCCTTTTGTTGAAAATGCGTTTAAACACGGAACGGGACTGATTGAAGATGCGCGGATCGATATTGACCTTCGCGCGAAAAACAATGTTCTTCAGTTTATGGTTCGTAATAAATATAATGCCTCTTCAGAAGAAATAAAAGATAAAACCTCGGGTATCGGTCTGGTGAACGTAAAAAGAAGGTTAAATTTATTATATAATAAAAGTTATGGTTTGATGATCACTGAACAAGATAACTGGTTCGTCATTTCTTTACAATTAAATCTTCATTAATGCTTCATTGTATCGCTGTTGACGATGAGCCCCTCGCACTGGAGCTACTTGAAGACAATATCAGCAAAGTGCCTTTCTTGCAAATGGTAGCTAAATGTTCCAACGCGATGGAAGCGATGAAAGTCTTGCAACAACAACCCGTCGACCTCATTTTCCTGGACATTCAAATGCCCGGATTGACAGGGTTGCAATTCATACAAAGCATGGCCATAAAGCCAATGATCATTTTGATAACTGCATATGAAAAATACGCATTGCAGGGATTTAATCTGGACGTAACAGATTACCTCGTAAAACCTGTTTCATTAGACCGTTTTGTCAAAGCCTGCAACAAAGCCTGGGAACTGCATCAGCTAAAAAATAAACCCCAGACGAATCATTCAGCCCCC
>DATGFZ010000217.1:0-3449 GCA_035308805.1 Puia sp.
TGTTTGCACAATGGAGTGACCAGGAAGAATGAAATGTATAAAATGGCCTGGTCAAAGTCGCTGCGAAGAATTTGCGTGTGCGGGACGTGGTAAACCCGATTTAAATTTATGCATAACCGAAATCATTTACAATGAAGACACTATTGGTGGCGTTTTGTTTTTTGACGTGGACAGGTCACTTACCTGCCCAGGGAATCAGGAAAGTGAAAATTGATGAACTGAAGTCCTACATTGAAAAAAGTGATCATCCCTTGATCGTAAATTTCTGGGCCACCTATTGTGTGCCCTGCGCCCATGAAATACCTTATTTTCAAACTGAGGCAAAAAAATATAAAACAGAGGGGGTTGAATTAATATTGGTTAGCCTTGACCTGCCTGATTTTTATCCTGCAAAAATATCGGCATTTGTAAAAAAAGAAAATTATACCTCTGCCGTTTTGTGGCTTGACGAATCCAACGCGGATTATTTTTGTCCGAAAATTGATCAGCGCTGGACCGGGGGCATTCCTTCAACGCTTTTTGTTAATAATAAGCATGCTTACCATAAATTTTTTGAAAGACAATTGACGGAACCCCAGGTAGAAGACAATATCAAAGCGCTGGTGAAATAACCATTTCAGCAGGACCCGGTATTTCCCTCCCAATAGCTATTTTCTGTTGATTGAACAACCCACGGAGCGGGTTTCACTGACACTGATGCTTTTACCTGAGATCAATTCATCCATTGCTGCTTTGAGATGATGGCGTTTTACTGTATTTGCATTGCCCGGGCTGTCATCAATTGCACCATGGTAAACAAGCTTTCCATTCCCATCGAATAAAAAACATTCCGGGGTTTTGTTGGCGCCAAAAGCATCAGCTAATTCGCTATTTTTATCCACGGCATAATACCAATTATATCCCTGTTGATGCGCATAAGCTTGCATCGCAGCAAATGAATTTCCACCATCACGATCGCCTTCGTTGGCATTTAAAATAACAACCCCGATTTTTTTGTCGGATGCAAATTGACATGCTTCTTTGGTGCGCGATTGGTTAGCAATAACGACGGGGCATGTGTTGCAGCTGAACATGACCAGCAACCCATTTTCTTTTTGCGCATCATGTAACATGATTTCCCTGCCGGAAACATCTTTCAATTTCAGGTTTGCTTTCGGGATGGAAGAACCAATCGGGAGTGTCGACATTGTTGTAAATGATGCACCTGTTGCAAAAATTGACAAAAAAACAAAAAGCTTTTTCATATTTTCATTTTAATAAAATGCGCAAAAAAAATGCCGGATAAAAGCTAACATTATTTAAACGAGTCCACAACCGATTTTATTTGACCGGCTTGACTTTATGATGGTCAGCGTTTTCTTCGTCTGTCCTTTCATCGGCAATTACTTTTAAATGATGAATGCTTACATTAAGTTCGTAACCGATAAGGAGAACAAGGGAATTGAAATAAATGATCAGCATGAGTATTAATATCGTTCCTATAGAACCATATACTTTATTGTAGGTGCTGAATTTGTTCACCCAAAAAGAAAAGAATACGGTGGTAAGTATTATCAGGAATGTGGCAAGAATGGTTCCGGGAGAAGACAACTTCCATCTTTTCTGGACCGCCGGCGCATATTTATAAATGAAAGCGATGGAATAATAGAACAACGGAACAATCACGACCCATCGGAATGTCTTAAAAAGCCATTGCGCTGAATGTCGTTTGATATTCATCCAAATCAGTATATTCTTCAATAAGGCATCTTGCGTAACCATAATAATGACAAATCCAATTACCAGTAAAACAACCAGGACAGTCAGTTTGATAGCCATCCATCTTACCTGAAAGAAATTTTGGCGCGTATTATAAATAAGTGATTTATTGAATGAACGCATTATCCCAAGCACCGCATTGGAAGAATAAAATACGGCCAGAAAAAATCCGAATGATAATAATCCCCCGCGGGGCTTGTTCAAAAAGTCTTTTAGAAAATCACTGACTAACACGTAGGTATTTTGATTGGGTGTTATATCTTTTGTCAGAAATAACAACTGCCGGGTTATTTCTTTTGAGATCGGGAAATAGGGAATCAGCGTGCAAAGAAAAATCGCGGCAGCCGGGATTGCGGTTAGAAAACTAAAGGAAATTGAACGCGCACGATCATTCAGCCCGACTTTCTTAATCTGATTAAGAAAAAATTTCATCACGTCATATAATGGAACATGTTCAAATCCGGGTAAAATAATCTTTTGGGATTTTGATTCAGCAAAACGAAAAATTGCGGAATTATAAATAATTTTTTCAACTCTTGTCATGGCAAAAAATAAATTTCAAAATCATTTGATTCCACTGGAATCTTTCGCTTTATTCATTTCATCATCGAGTGCGCGTTGATATGCTCTTGCATATTTAATATGCTGATCGTAAGTTTCTGAAAAATTAGAATAACCCGAAAAATCCGGTTTGGCTACAAAGTACATATAGTTTGTTTTGGGTGCGTTGAGCACAGCGTCCAAAGTCTGAACAGAAGGTGTGCAAATGGGTCCGGGGGGCAAACCTTCATGCGCATAAGTATTGTAGGCAGATTCAACAGTGAGGTATTTATCATATATGCGCTTCAATTCAAAATTTCTCAATGCATATTTCACGGTAGGATCAGCTGCCAGTTTCATTTTTTTATTCATCCGGTTGAGATAAACACTCGCGATTTTGGCTTTATCTTCCTGCTTATTGGTTTCCTCTTCGATGATCGATGCCAGTATATAAGCTGTCGCCGGGGTCAATCCGTGTTCATCTGCAAGTTGCTTTTTTTCTGTAGTCCAATATTCATTGTGTGCGGCAAAAAATTTCTTAAATATTCTAGCTGGCGTTGTATTCCAGAAATAAGTGTAGGTATTTGGAAAGACGACGGTCATTATGGTATTGGAATCCAGATCATAGCTTTTTAAAGAATCATTATTTTCCAGATAGTTCATCAAGGAAGAAGAATCGCATTCGAAATGTCTGCCGACAAGCCCGGCAAGATCTTCTTTGGTTCTCAACTTTGTAATCGTGAGGTTTACCGGAACTTGTTTTCCATTGCGCAACATGCGCAAAATGGTGAGCAGATTTTCTCCTTTCTTAAATTCATATTTTCCGGCTTTGATGTTCGCAGGATAATCAAATCTCCTGGCAAGCCATTTAAAGAAGAAAATATTTTTGAGTGTATTGTTTCCTTCAAGTGAATCGACTACCTGCTGGTAATTCATTCCTGTTTTTATGTAAAAAAAATATTTATCGCCTTTGAAGGAAGTGGCAGCGCCAAAAAGTCCCCACCCGATAAAAGTTATCAGGGCAATTGATGCGATTATAGAGAGAAGCAAAATTTTCTTCTTCATAGGTAAACACTAAAGATCATCAAAATAATAAAAAACCCTGCCATTACTAAGACAGGGCAAATATTTATTTTATCAATTATCTTATT
>DATGFZ010000218.1:0-9091 GCA_035308805.1 Puia sp.
CACGTTGCGCATATTCTTCGATTATTGGCGAAATTTCTTTCTTTACATAATTCCTTACCGACTCACGAATAAGCCTGTGTTCATCCGTTAATAATTCATCTACGAAATAATAATCAGGGCTTTGGAAATTGTCTGTTTTTGCGGCCATATTGCGGGTTTAAAATTGCTGTAAAAATAAGGAAGTATGAGCTATGAAGTGTGGGTGACGAGGTATGAGCTCGGGGAACACGGCAAAAGCCCGGTCTTTGAAGATGAGGACCGTTTGAATCAAAACCGGACTTCCGAAAATTAAATTACCTTCAGATGCAACATGGCCTAGAAAGCTGTGTCTCTATTATATAACGCTTAAAATGCAGATACTTTTGGAATCAACTGCGCCAATACTACACGACGAACTGGTAGAACGCTGCAAACGCGGTGACTCAAAAGGCTTTGCAGAAATTTATCAGAAATATGCTAAGGCGATGTATAACACAAGCCTGAGAATTGTGAACAATACCGGTGATGCGGAAGATGTGTTGCAGGAGGCTTTTGTAGATGCTTTCGGATCATTGGAAGCTTTTCAGTATAAGTCTACATTCGGAGCTTGGCTGAAGAAAATTGTGATCAATAAGTCCATCAATCAGCTAAGGAAAAGGAAAATGGATTTGATTGATATCGAAAAAACAAATGCGGGGTCATTGCAGGAAGAAGAAAGTTTGGATGAAAAAGATGTGCAATTGAAAGTAGAAGAAGTAAAAAAAGCAGTGCAGAAATTGCCCAACGGCTACAGGACAGTGCTTAGTTTGTATTTGTTTGAAGGGTACGACCATGAAGAAATTTCAGAAATATTGCGCGTATCTCACGCTACAGTAAGGACACAATACATGCGGGCAAAACAAAAATTATTGAGCTTAATAAAACAAGGAGGCTTATCATGAGCAGCAGTCAATTAGAACAATTTATTAACGACAATCGCGATGAGTTTGATGCTGAGGTACCGGCGAAAAAGATCTGGGATAATATTCAGCAAAAACTTGAACCGGAAGTAAAAAAGGAAACCCGCGTTGTACGATTAAATTTTATGAGGTGGAGCGCAGCAGCATCAATAGTTGTGCTGCTTGGAGCAGGAGCCTGGTATTTTTTGAGCGATCATGGTGATGTGAAACCCAATGGAAATATAACGACAGTCGCGAAAAATCAACCGGCAACCAAAGAACAAACTGCCAAGGCTATCGTTGGTTTGCCGAAATCTGACAGTGCCGCAAGATCAAATCAACATCAGTTGGCGAAAGGCAATCCCAAATCTGATAATATAAATAGAAACGGGGTTGATGGAGGTTTTGATTTAAAGACAGACGAGCAAAAAGAAATGGTTTATTATGCAAAAATTGTAGAATTAAAACATGATGAATTAAAAAAGATAAAAAAAGATGAACCTTTATTATACAAACAATTCTCAGGAGATGTTTATAAACTCGACAGTGTTTATCAATCCCTGAAAAAAGAATTGCCAAAAAACCCCAACCGGGAACAACTGCTGGAAGCTATGATTCAAAATTTACAACTGCAGATGGAATTATTGAATCGCCAGTTACACATTATCAAACAAATTAACAATTCAAAAAAATCAGCGTATGAACAAGCTTACAAATCTGCTTAATATTTTTTCACTCGTCGCCGTTTTATCCATGCCGGCGTTAAGTTTCGCGGGCACAGATGATGGTGTGGAGAAAAAAAAGAGCATCAGTAAATCTTACAATGTCGGAAGCAGCGACAAATTATCGATCGATAATTCCTTTGGAGACGTGGTAATAAATACATGGGACAAAAAAGAATTTAAGGTTGATGTTGAGATTTATGCGAAAGCAAAAACCGATGAACTGGCGCAAAAAATTCTTGATAAAATTAGTGTGAAGGATGATCAATCGGGTGGTGAGGTTTGGTTTAAAACAACGGTTGGTCATATTGGATCACAACACAATGATGATGGTGATGATGAGGATGATGATGATAATGGCAATCGCAAACATCACGGAGATAAAAACCAGGAGTTTCACATCAATTATGTTGTGTACATGCCATCAACCAATCCGCTTAGAATTGAGAATCAATTTGGAAAAACGACGGTTCCTGATTTTAAAGGAAACGCGGACATAACAAGCAAATTCGGAAGTCTAACCGCAGGTAATCTTGATGATATTGACCAGGTTGATGTTGAATTTGGAAAAGGAGAAATTGGCAACGTGCATAATGGCAAAGTGAGTTTTAAATTCGACAGCAAGTCTTCTGTTAAAAATGTTAGCGGGTCAATGAAACTTAATGTGGAATTTTCCGAAGCCGAGTTTGGAGTTTCTGATAATATCAGGGAACTTTCCCTTAATAATTCTTATTCCACTGTCAATTTGATCGTGACAAAAACTTTATCTGCTGAGTTTACCATTCACACAAACTTCGGCGATTTTAGAAATAAAACGGATTTCAATTTGAAGGAGGAAAAAGAAGACGAAGATGGACCAAAGTTTGACAAGGAAATAAATGGGACGGCGGGTGACGGCAAAGGAAAAATAAAAATAAAAAGCAGTTTTGGAGAAGTGCGCCTATCGCATGATTTTATGAGCGCAAGTGAAGAAGAACACATGGAACGTAAAGAAAAAGCTGAGAAAAAAGAGCGCAAAGAAAAGAAGGAAAAGAAAGAAAAGGATGACAATGATGATCAATCCTAGAATAGGTCTTCACTATCATAAAACAAAAAATATCGTGAACAAACGCCTGAGTTACATCAGGCGTTTTGGTTTTTAGCCGTACATGCTATTGTTGCGAATTGGGCAACAGGGCAAATTGGCACTCCATTATTTTATGATGAAATTTTCTTTTTGCACCCTTTTTTGATTTGTATCGCGACGATTAATTGCTGGGTACTTGTCAGCAGAAATCGTACGTGCCGGGGTAATTTTTCCCCTGACTTAATGAGGACTTATTAATGAGATTGGATAGTTTTGTACTAATTAAAACGATTATCATGAAAAAAACAATCCTATCCGTGAGCATTGCTGCATTTGCCTTATTGGCTGATGCCCAAACCGGAAGCACTTTACTGTATGGCAATTTTGGAGTTGCTTCACTCAGCAATTCAGACAATTCATCAGGTACCTTGTTAACCTCTAAAGAAACTACTGTTTTGTTCAATCTTGGTGTGGGATATCAATACAATGCAAATTGGACAGTCGGACTCAACTTTGAATATAACAATGATGATCAAGATGGGAGCACAGTAAGTGCCTATGTAATCGATCCATTCATACGCTATGCTAAACCTTTATCTGGCATTTTTAGTATTTACGGGCAATTGCAGGCGGGATATGCCCACGGGTCAACTGACCTGGGTTCCGGAGCTAATGGATTTAATGCGCAGGTCTTTCCAGCCATTTTTATCAATATTAAAAACGGATTCGGTCTGAACTTTAATTTTGGGGGACTTCAATACATTTCGGTCAGTACAAAAGACAATACCGGAGTTTCCAGTTCCAGTAAAAATTTTTCATTCACATTTGGACAAGGACTGAACTTTGGCATTTCAAAGAATTTTACCCGCAAATAAACTTGCATCATATATTTTCCAGGCGGCTGCGTGAGAGGCGCTTTTTGGTTTAATTTACTTTTATCTTGCACCAAAACAACTGCCATGCAAAATCAGTTTGATGCAAGTTTGCACTTTGCGATCACTAAAGATAAGGAAGATGGCTTAAGACATTTTCGTTCTGAATTTTATTTTCCTCAGCATAATAATAAAGACAGCATTTACTTTTGCGGCAATTCCCTGGGATTGCAACCGAAAATAGTTGAACCAGCGATCCGCCAGGAGTTGGAAGACTGGCGAAACATGGCGATTGGCGGTTATTTACATGCAAAAAACCCGTGGTTATATTATCAACACAATTTTTGTAAACCACTTGCTAAAATTGTTGGTTGTTTGGAGGATGAGGTAACAGTGATGAATACACTAACTGTTAACCTTCATTTAATGTTATTGTCTTTTTATAAACCAACAAAAGAAAGGTATAAGATAATGATGGAGGCAGGCGCATTTCCTTCTGATCAATACGCGATAGAAACACAGGTAAAGTTTTACGGGTTGAACCCGGATGATGTAATAATTGAAATTCCTTCGCGTAAAAATGAAAAATTAATTCGTGATGAAGATATACTTGAAGCAATTGAAAAGAACGAAGAGTCGCTGGCAATGGTATTATTTGGCGGGATTAATTATTACAGCGGACAGGTATTTGATATGAAAACGATAACTGCTGCAGCACACAAAGCTGGTGCGGTTGCCGGTTTTGATTTAGCCCATGCGGCCGGAAACATTATCATGCAATTGCATGATTGGGATATTGATTTTGCAGTTTGGTGTTCATATAAGTATTTGAATGCTGGTCCAGGCGCGGTTGGCGGAGTGTATATTCATGAACGGTATACCCTTGACAAAATGCACAGGCGAATGGGTGGCTGGTGGGGAAATGATGAAGGGTCAAGATTTGAAATGAAGAAAGGATTTATTCCTAAACACGATGCCAGTGCCTGGAATATAAGCACAGCGCAGGTTTTTAATATGGTAGCTTTGAAAGCATCGTTAGCCTTGTTTGAGAAGACAAGTATGGAAATTCTGCGGACTAAAGGTATTGAGCTTACAAACTATTTACAGTTTTTATTAAGTAAATTGACTGAAATTGATTTTGAAATTATCACCCCGGCAGAACCTGGACGAAGGGGAGCGCAACTGTCTTTATTTTTTAAAGAACATGGTAAGGCAATTCATCAAAAAATGATTGATGCGGAAATAGTCGTTGATTATCGTGAGCCTGGAGTAATAAGGGTTGCGCCTGCTCCTTTGTATAATTCATTCGAAGATGTTTTTCGGTTTTATGAAATTCTGAAAAACTTCTGATGGTGATTTCTGTGATAAAGGATATTTTGATTAAAATGGCATGTCGAAGCTTATGAACTGAGTTTACGGCCATCTCGGGAATCATTAAAATTGGATTGCGGACAAGAGTTTAATTATTTTGAACAAACGTGAAAAACAAAATCCCTGGTTTTTTAAAGCACCTGTCTTTTTATGTGTTTCTCGCATTGATATCGGCGGTATTGCTGGGATATTTTTATCCGGCCACCGCAGTTAAAGCCGAACCATTGGGGAAAATATTTGTCAGTATCATTAAAATTTTTATACCCCCGATAATTTTTTGCACCATCGTATTGGGTATCAGCGGTATGAGTGATTTAAAAAAAGTGGGTAGAATTGGTGTGAAATCGCTATTATATTTTGAAGTAGTAACCACCATTTCACTTGGCATCGGGATTTTGCTTGCCCTTATTATTCAACCAGGAAAAATCGGAAAAACAGGGTTACCGGTTCAGGATGCCTCTTCCTTTACAAATCATGCCCGTAATGGAATCAACTGGAAAGAATTTCTTCTTTCCAACCTGACCTTACAGGTTTTGATTGCTGCAATTATTGTAGGCATAATTGTCAGTCTTACAAAATACCGGGAGCTGATTATTTCCTACCTGGAACCCGTCACAAAATTTGTTTTCCGGCTTTTGAAATACATAATGTACCTCGCACCAATCGGAGCTTTCGGTGGAATGGCGTTTACGGTAGGTAAATTTGGAATCAGGACTTTGCTGCCTTTAGGAAAATTAATGTTGACCGTTTATTGCACAATGGCCGTATTCGTTTTTGTTGTTTTGGGATCGATTCTTCGTTATTATAAGCTCAGCATCTGGGGTTATCTAAAAAAAATTAAGGAAGAAATTTTAATTGTTCTGGGTACTTCATCTTCAGAAGCTGCGCTTCCATCATTAATGAGCAAACTGGAGAAAATGGGCTGCAGCAAACCTGTCGTTGGACTTGTGGTGCCAACGGGATATTCTTTTAATCTTGATGGAACGTCAATTTATCTTTCGATGTCAACAATATTCCTGGCTCAATTGTACAATGTAGATCTGTCGGCGGGAGAAATGATCTCTATTCTTGGAATTTTGATGGTTACTTCAAAAGGCGCTGCTGGTGTAACGGGAAGCGGTTTTATTGTGCTTGCGTCAACGTTAACGGCCATTCAAAAAATTCCCGTTGAAGGATTGGCATTTTTATTGGCCATTGATAAATTTATGAGTGAGGCAAGAGCGATTACAAATATCATTGGTAATGGGGTGGCTACCTTAGTAATTGCAAAAAGTGAAAATGATTTAAATCCGGAAATTAATCTGTTGTGAGTTTTACCTGCTTCCGAAATCATGCCTCCGGTAGGTTCCATTGGCGATCCGGTACCTTTTTTACAGCCATAAAAATTGGGCATAAACAAAATAATATGCAGCAAATCTTTTGAGTTTTCATGGGCCGGATTTTGCATGGTATCAGGAAAAAAATGGAACCAAATCGCAAACTTTGCGGCGGATCATGTAATGCATCTCCCTATAATTTATCAAAAGGAATATGCAATTCCTACAATTGGGTATTGCATATATAATTCGTATCTCCATTCAGCTTTTATGAACAGGTTATTTGACACGGAACTTTCCACTCCGATCGCACCTATAACCGAAATGCCAAAGCTATTTTGAGCAGGTATGTAGGGAGAATTATAATTGGTTGCGGCGTTTTTTTCGCTGAGGTGTGATGCTGCAAACCCCCCGCTTATATAAGGGTGAACGGCTCCAATTTTAAAATTATACTGGAGGGTTAAGGGCACACAAATGATTTCATCATTGAATAAATAGGTGAAATGATTGTAATATTGATCAACATCTTTTTGAATACGGTTAGCCTTTGAATAATGGATGCCTACTATTATATACAGATCTTTTGACAATTGCGGATAAGTGAATCTCATGGCAGCATCCGCCGTAACCTGATTTTTATTTTTCCCCAGTATTATTCCGCCTGCGAAAACGACGATCTGCGATATTGCCTTTGGCCTTTGATAATGATTTATTGCAGCTGTATTTGGAGAGAGACAATTGTTCAGATCAAAAATATATTTTGAAATATCTTTTTCACCATAGTTAAGTTGTTCTGTGTTGAACGATTTATTTGGACAGGAAGCGGCCAAAACACCAAGGCGTGCGATGTAATTACCCTCAGTCAAAACTGCGCCATTGGCATTATAAGTGGTGTTATACAATAAATAGGAAACGCCATTTCCCTCCACAATGAAATAAGTTTCTTCTTTTAATATGTACGAGTATAAATGATAAGCGCCCTCCACCAGTTCCATGGCAAAAACCGTTTCCACATAACCGCTATCTGGAAATGTATTTTTAAAAGTCAGCTTTCTGTAGGAATCTCCCGTTTCATATTTAAATGATTTTACATCATTGGTAGAAAAAGTTTGGATAGAAGGGTTGCTCTTATCTGTTTTGAATTGAATTTGAAATACAAGTTGATTTCTCAGTTCTTCCTGTAAATAGCCATGCAACGTATCACCGTTGGTGCTGACAATGAATCCTGCGACAAAATTATTTTGGGCTGATGAATAAATAGATA
This sequence comes from Puia sp., assembly GCA_035308805.1. Classification (GTDB taxonomy): domain Bacteria; phylum Bacteroidota; class Bacteroidia; order Chitinophagales; family Chitinophagaceae; genus Puia. The sequence goes on from DATGFZ010000218.1 coordinate 7,529, forward strand.
TGCAAAGCAGCAAGGCAATGGGTAAGCGTTTCATCCGGTTAGAGGGTGTAGCGGTTATAAAGCAATAATAATATTTCTTTTCGTCATTTTTAACCTGGGTCGGGTTAAAATAACCATTTTAAGTGTTTATCCCTAGCTCTGTAGATAACCAGCCATCTCCTTTTGATATTGCTCAGCCTTGTCTGCTGCCAGTTCTAAAAAATCTTCCTTAGCGGAAGCGTAAATAATATTCCGGCTAACGTTTACCAATATTCCACAATCTTTAATCATCGTTTTTTCAGAAATATCCTTTAGGCTCCCGCCCTGTGCTCCAACACCGGGAACAAGATAAAAATGATCAGGAGCTAGTCGCCTTATTTTTTCCAGCTGATCCGCCTGTGTAGCGCCAATTACAAACATGGTGTTGTCGGTTGTTCCCCACCGGGAGACTGTTGAAATTACTTTTTCATACAAATATTCCTCGCCCGTTTTTTGCAATTCAAAATCACTTGCGCCGGTATTCGATGTCAATCCTAAAACGATTGTCCATTTATTTTCATATTCCAAAAAAGGTCTAATACTGTCCTCACCCATATAAGGCGCAACCGTTAAGGCATCAAAATTCAATGTTTCAAAAAAAGCTTTTGCATATTGTTGTGAAGTGTTGCCAATGTCTCCTCGTTTTGCATCTGCGATTTTAAAATGCGTCGATGGAATATGATCTACTGTTTTTTCCAGTGCTTCCCATCCCGTCAAGCCAAGGGCTTCATAAAATGCTGAGTTAATTTTATAGGCAACACAAAAATCTTTGGTCGCGTCAATTATTCGTTTATTGAACTCAAAAACAGGATTAACGCCGGAGAGTAAATGTTTTGGAATTCTATGTATGTCCGTATCTAATCCGACACAGAGATAAGATTTTTTAAGAAAGATGGTATCGGTTAATTGTGTGCGGGTCATTAAAATATTTTCGCAAAGTAAGAGTTTATTTCTAACAGAATGCCCGGATTTAAACGATAAAAATCCATCTCTGCAATTCCTGAGACCTCAGAAGTAGGTTTTATTTGAAAAAGAAATCATTAATTCTTATTCAGTACAGGTATTCCTGGACAAGAATTCAGCGCTGAGATCCCTACAAATTTTAATCTTTACTTTTGAATACGGCTGATGAATTTTCTTTCATTTTTAAAGCGACGGTTTTGGCATCTTCATCCTGTTTGCTTAACTGGTCAATGATGTTTTCATAACTTTTTTCATCGCGGTTTTGGCTCAGTTTAAATACATGCTCTACATGTGTAATTTCAATTTCAAAGGCGATTATCGCCTGCATTAAATTTTCTACATCGTTCTTATCCATTTTTTGCACGAGCGAGGGAGAGTGCGGATTATTTTCAAATTTCTCTGTAAGCCTGATTAAAATATTGTATAATCCCTCTCTATTCAAAAATCGTAAAATACCGTGGGCATGAACAGCCTGATAATTCCAGGTGCTTGGCGTGGTTTTATCCCGGTACCAGCTTGCGCTAACATAAGTGTGTGCTCCGTGAAATATAGCAAGTACCCTTGGATTTTTTTCAAAAGCAT
>DATGFZ010000219.1:0-3575 GCA_035308805.1 Puia sp.
AGCTTTGGAAAGAGTTCGTTCGAGAACACTGGCCATGCAAAAAAGTGATGAACTGGCGGAAACCTCCGCTGTTCTTTTTAAACAATTGATTGGCTTGGGTATTTCACCCAACCGTTTATATATTACCATTGTAAAAGATGAAAATGGAGATGCAGAGTTCTGGATAACGGATGAAGACGGGAGTAAAGTGAGCATGGCCTATGAAGACAATATGAATAATAATCCCACATTTAAAAAAATGCTTGATGGATGGAAGCGGCAAAAAAAATCGCTGGTAATTGATATGAGAGACGAGGAACTGAAGCAATATTTTGAGTACCTCAGCAGCATTCATGTACCTTTCAAAGGTGGCCTGGCGCAGAAAAGAAGAGTCCAGCACATCGCCTATTTCAGTAAAGGCTTTATTGGCATGGCTTCCCCTGATGAGCAACCTGCGGAAACATTACAATTGCTGGAAAGATTTGCTTATGTTTTTAATCTCACTTTCACCCGATTCAATGATCTGAAAATTGCAGAAGCGCATGCATTGCAGGCAGAACATGATCTTGTGGAAATTAAAGCTGCGAGGAAAAAAGCGGAAGAAACCCTGGCAGAATTGCAGGCGACTCAAAAACAATTGGTTCAATCGGAAAAAATGGCATCACTCGGAGAATTAACCGCAGGCATAGCCCATGAAATTCAAAACCCGCTGAACTTCGTGAATAATTTTTCAGAAGTAAATAAAGAACTCGCCAATGAATTGCAAGTGGAATTAAAGTCAGGAAATATTGAAGAGGCAATTGCCATTTCAAATGATATAATAAATAATGAAGAAAAAATAAATCACCACGGCAAACGCGCCGATGCGATCGTAAAAGGAATGTTGCAGCATTCACGGTCAAGCACAGGTGTAAAAGAACCAACGGATATTAATGCTTTAGCAGAAGAATACTTAAGACTGGCTTATCATGGTTTAAAAGCAAAGGATAATTCCTTCAACGCAAAAATAAAAACTGATTTTAATGAAAGCATTGGAAAAATAAATATTATTCCGCAGGATATTGGAAGAGTGTTGCTGAATTTGTACAACAATGCCTTTTATGAGGTAAATGAAAAAGTAAAAAATAATCCTGAATCCTATGAACCGACTGTTTCGGTTCAAACAAAAATGGTAAATGATCAGGTTATACTCAGGGTTATGGACAACGGTAACGGCATTCCGCAAAAAGCAGTGGATAAAATATTTCAACCCTTCTTCACCACAAAACCAACAGGGCAGGGAACCGGACTTGGATTATCATTGAGCTATGATATTATTAAAGCGCATGGAGGTGAAATAAAACTGGAAACCAGGGAGGGAGAAGGAACCATATTCATTATCACGTTACCAAATGCAAATCACCCATGAGAAAATTGATTATCCTGTTCGTATTGGTCAATGGCGGCTATTGCAGCGTTTTTGCACAAAACAAAACCGTTGACAGCCTTAACCGGGTGCTGGCAACAGAAAAGGAAGATACCAGCCGGGTGTTGTTGATGAGCAGAATAGGAATTCTTTATACCAACTCAAAGCCCGATACGGCTCTGATAATTGGTGAACATGCCCTCGAGCTATCCCGTAAAATAAAATTTAAAAGGGGAGAAGCTATTTGTTTACGCCGTATTGGAACAGTTTTTTTAGCGACGGGCAATTATCCCCATGCACTGGAAAATTACCTGCAATCATTGAAACTGGCCGAGGAGTCGCATGATGATCAATTAATGGCTAACGCTTTAGGGAGCCTTTCCAACATGTATTTTAGTGACGGTGATATGGCGCGGGCTATCGATTATGCCCGTAAAGCGATAATTGTTCAACGAAGAATTCAGGACAGCGCCAGTTTGGAAATCAATATTTCAAACCTCGGTAATATTTATGAACATACAAACCAACTGGATTCGGCCTTGCTTTATACACGGCAGGCTTACCCTTTAGCGGTTTCAAAAAACAATACTGATGTGATAGGCAGTATATTTAATAACCTGGGCAACATATTTTTAAAGCTTGGGCCGCCTGACAGCGCCATGTATTTCTACAGATCCTCCATGCCCTATTACAAGGAAAATAGTGATGACCAGGGTCTTTGCGAAGTTTATTTAGGTATGGCTAAAATTTTTCTTAAGTGGCACCAGCCCGATTCCTGCCTTTACTACGCAAAGCTTTCTTTCACTACAGCCAGGAGCAGTGGCTTTATAGATTACTTATTGGATGCCAGTAAATTTTTAGCAGAGTATTACAAAGGGGCTCGCAATGTAGATAGCGCTTTTTTTTACCTGTCTGCTACCATTACCGCAAAGGACAGCCTGTTCAGCCAGCAAAAGGCCAACCAGATACAAAGCATGACGTATGACGAAGGCATTCGCCAGCAGCAGGTAGAGGATGCACGGCAACAGGAACGGGCCAGTTTAAAACAGGATGGGTTTATCGCAGGCCTTGCCGCACTTCTTATAGTGGCTTTTATTTTGTTCCGCAATAACCGGCAAAAAAGAAAAGCCAACCTCTTGCTGCAACAGCAAAAAGAAGAAATTGATGGCAAAGCCCATGAGCTTTCCATACAAAAAGAAAATCTCGAACAGTCATACAATAATGTTGAGCAGCTGGGAGAGATCGGCCGCAAGATCACCGCATCGCTGTCTGTTGAAAGAATAATCGGCACGGTGTACGATAATGTGAATGCATTGATGGACGCTGCTGTGTTCGGCATTGGTATTTATAACGACAGCATGAGGCGGATCGAGTTTCCATCCACTTATGAGAACGGGCAGGCGCTTCCTTTTTATGCCAATTCGGTTGATGATAAGAACCGTTTCGGTTCAGTATGTTTCAACAGTGGGGAAGAGATCATTATCGGCAATCTCGATGAAGAATATAAAACGCATATTGAGCATGTTGCCGCGCCACATGAAGGCGGGCAGCCAGTTTCTGTTATTTTTCTCCCGCTGATTGCCAAAGAACAAAAATTGGGTGTCATCACGGTGCAGAGCTTTGTACAGCATGCATATTCAGAATACCATCTTTTCATGCTCCGGAACATCGCGACGTACACTGCGATCGCGATAGAAAATGCAGAGGCCTTTGAAACCCTGAACAAAACGGTGTCAACACTCAAGTCAACACAATCTCAATTGATTCAATCCGAAAAGATGGCTTCGCTTGGCGAGCTCACTGCAGGCATTGCGCATGAGATACAGAACCCGCTGAACTTTGTGAATAATTTTTCTGAAGTGAATAGTGAATTGATTGATGAAATGCAGCATGAGTTAAAAGCCGGAAACAACCAGGAAGCAATGGCTATTTCCAATGATATTAAAGAGAACGAACAAAAAATAAACCATCACGGCAAGCGTGCAGATGCTATTGTAAAGGGAATGTTGCAGCACTCCCGGTCAAGCACCGGTGTTAAAGAGCTGTCAGATATAAATGTATTGGCTGATGAATATTTGCGACTCGCTTATCATGGGCTTCGGGCAAAAGACAATTCCTTCAATGCAACGATGAAGACTGATTTTGATTCGACAATCGGAAAAATAAATATTATTCCGCAGGATATCGGCAG
>DATGFZ010000220.1:0-13027 GCA_035308805.1 Puia sp.
CTTGTCCCAGGATCCAAAAGCATTTGATAAAAAATCCTCAGCAAAGAGTAGGTCAAAGCAAACAAAAGTTGCGTCAAAAAAAGCGCAAAAAACCAAGACCAGGAAAAAGTAAAAAGATTAACCTGCACCACCACCAGCACAAGATTCTGGCTGAACAATTCGTTATTGATGCATCATTGTGGATTTGTGGAAAAAAAACCTGTCTATAGTTTTCAAACTTCTGCGAATATTACAATTACTTCTGAACCAATTAGAAAAATTAATTTATCCGATGCAGGAAAACCAGGAAATCAAAGCATTATTTACACTGATTGACGACCCCGACGAACACGTCTTCAGTTCCGTGAGCGAGCGCATTGTCAGTTATGGTCGGGGAATAATTCCCAATCTTGAAAATTTATGGGAGAATACAATCAGCGAAGATGTGCAGGAAAGGATTGAATTGCTCATACATAAATTACACTTCACGGACCTCACAGAAGATTTTTTAAGATGGAAAAACAGCAGCTACCAGGATCTCCTGACCGCGTCTTTGCTGGTGGCAAAATTTCAGTATCCGGATTTAGCAACTGCAACTGTTTTACAGGAAGTTGAAAAATTGAGGAGAAACGTCTGGCTCGAATTGAATAATTACCTCACTCCATTGGAACAGATAAATGTATTAACCAGCATTCTATATAATTATTATGGATTGAAAGGAACTGAAGTTGGTTATCAAAATCCGGATGAGTTTTTAATTAACAAACTCATTGAAACAAAGCGAGGGAATGCAATTACTAACGGTGTGCTATACATGCTTTTATGCGAGCTACTCGATATTCCGGTAAAAACGATTAACATTCCACGCCAATTCGTGCTTGCTTACATTAAACCTGATTTCACGCAATCACTGACTGAAAATGAAAACCTTACCAGTAAGATTGATTTTTTCATTGACCCGATAAGTGGTCACGTCTTTACCCATAAGGATGTAGATAATTATTTCAAGCGCATATCAGTTCCGCCAGTCGCCTCATACTATAAACCGATTTCCCACATTCGCATTGTGCAAACGGTGTTGGAGGAATTCAGTAAATGTTTTGATAATGAAAAAGATTCCTACAAGCAGAGAGAGTTGCTTTCCTTGTCCGCTTTGCTTGGAGAATAAACCAAATAAAAATCTTATTTTTTTATTTCCCATTTCGAGATTCCTTAATATTCACAGACAATCAGTTGCACGTTCCAAATCATTTTATCTAAAAAATATCTTTATTTTTTTTCCGGGAGTATTGCATTATTCAAAACCGCGTATTATTTTTACCTCTCATTTCAATCTCCCGTTCCTATTCTGAATTTCCAAGCTTATTCTTAGTAAGCAATTGTTGATCCCATACTTAGCGTCAAAAGCCTCCTCCAATATTTAAAGTTCTCGTCATTTATTTTTTCATATAAAGATATAGCTGCTTTAAGCTGGTCTAAATTCTTCCTTTGATTGATCAATGAGATTCTGTGTCTCATGTGCCAGTGATTATTGTTTTAAACCCTGAACCACTTTCCAGATAAACCATTTCATTTTCCATTCTCCTCAAAAGCCCTCGTGTTTTTGCACGGGATAACTATGTGTTGTCAAAACCCGATTATAAACAAAAAGAATTCAAAATGAAACGGTTTCTACTCATCACCCTAACACTTGTTGGACTTGCGACAGGAAAGTTGTTTGCGCAGAGTTTTTCTAACAGCGCGACGCCGAATGCCGTCATGTTATCATCATCACCAACAACAGTTTCGTTAAGCTCAGTCATCAGCGGAAGCTATAATTCCGGTAATACGAATTATGCCTTTAGCAGTTCAACTTCATGGACAGGTCCTGGCAGTGGAATCACAGTTGGTGCCACCTCCATCACCGGAAATAATGAAACAGCCGGCGCGACTGCCACCTTACCGGCAAATCTGCCTGTAGGTACTTATACATTTACGCTTAACTACGCGACCAACAGAAGCGGGCATAGCGGATCGCAAACGGTTACCGTCACGGTGGCTCATCCGTCGGTTTCTCTAAGCCCTTCTCCCGTTACCATTACCCCTGGTTCTGTTTCATTAACAGCATCAGCGAGTGGTTTTACCGGTTCGTCGGGTAGTTATGGATATAGCTGGTCAGCATCACCCTCAACAGGTGTAACGCTTCCCGGCAACAGCAGTTCCGCATCAGGAAGTATTTCATTTGCCAATACAGGCACTTATATTATTACCGCAACGGTTACACGCGGGACGGCAACGGCTTCTGCGAATGATACCGTGTATGTTGTGACGAGTGGAACCAAACCCTATAACAGTCCCGTATATTCTGCAAATATTCAGGGGGGGCATTTGATGATCGGAAATACGATCATGAAATCAAATTCTTACAGTGATAAATCGAACAGTTCAAGCAATACAGGCACCATAATGAATTATTTTAATATCGCTTCTGATGGAACAACCAGCATATATGGCAATGACAATTCTGATATGGAATTCGTAAATATTGATAATGGTGCTACTTCTGGTATTGTGAGTTCATCTGCAGCCAATCTTACTTTACCTTCCGGTTCAAACACCATTAAGTTTGCACGTTTGTATTGGGGCGGTCACTTAACTCCTGATGATTTTTCAGGATCAAACCTTACTTCCGTAAAGATCAAATTCGGTACCAATGCTTATCAGTCAGTTTCTATTCCTGCATCACAGGTCAATGCGATTACCGTAAGTTCAAACAGTTATGCATACCAGTCTTATGCTGATATCACGAATTACATTCAAAATAACGGGACAGGAACGTATACAGTCGCAAACATACCATCATCAACAGGTGATGATATTAAAAATCTGGACGGCGGTGGGTATGGCGGCTGGAGCATAGTTGTCGCATATGAAAACACGTCGATGTCCTATTACAGTGTACGTATTTATGATGCATTCTTATTTGTTGAATCACAGTCAGCGGCGCAAACACTTACGCTAACCAATTTAAATGCTCCCAACAACACATTAGCTGCAGCAGATGCATATCTGTCGACTTTTGCGTGGGAAGGTGACGCAAATTTAGCCGCTGCTCCTTCAAATGCCGCAGGTGATTATTTAAAGATTAATGGGGTCACATACAGCGACGCAGTGAATCCTGCAACCAACATGTGGAACGGCACCATTTCTAATTACGGAAGCCTGGTCACCACATCAAATCCAAATTACAAAAATCAGATGGGCATTGATATTGATAACATCAACGTGGGAGATGTATATGGTATCACGCCAAACGCAACTTCAGCAACGGTAACATTCGGCACTGAGCAGGACCAGTATTATCCAAGCGTTTTTGCCTTTAGTATAAAAATGAAGGATCCTTTGGTTACCATCAATAAAACCGTGGTCGGAAGTAAAGCTCCCACGACAACATTACAATCAAATGAAACACTGACTTACACGATCACAGGTGCGAATACCGGACAGGGAATTCTATCCAATGCTGTAATTGTAGATTCTTTGCCCGCTGGTATAAGTTATGTTCCTGGATCGATGATGGTTTATTCTTACGCTACCAATTCTTGGATGACCCAGACAGATACTAAGGATAATGACTATTCCTGTTTTACTACAACCAGCGGCGGGACGCAGTACCTGACATTTTACATGGGAAAGGGTGCGACTGGGACCACGGGGGGAGTTTTAAACTCAGGAGATCAATATAAAGTTCAGTTCCAGGCTACAACTCCGTCGGATATAAATGCTTTGTCTACAGTCTCTAACACGGCTTATGTAATCGGGATAGGTTCACAAACAGGCAATTTGTCTACCACCCTTACCAACCAGTCTACGGCAATCATCAGCCCGGCTAATGACCTGCCTGTTACTTTACTTAGCTTTAACGCAAGTAAATCAAATAACGCTGCGCAGTTAACCTGGGAAACAACATACGAAAAAGACAACAATCATTTTGACATTGAAAGAAGCACCGATGGTGTAAACTTTATCAAAGTGGGAATGATTGCGGGTAACGAAACATCGACGCTTATCCACAATTATGATTATGCAGATGACATTACGGGATTATCCGGCATCGTCTACTATCGTTTAAAAGATGTTGATGATGATGGTCATTTCGGGTACAGCAAAATAGTACCATTGCGTCTCGACGGAAGCTCAATGACGGCAAACTTCTCCGCCTATCCGAATCCATTTGCGTCAAACATAAAACTGCTTATAACCAGTCTATCAACTAAAAATGCAAATGTCAATCTGCTAAATACAGCAGGTCAGCGTATCGCAAGTCAGTTGGTGCAATTACAAAATGGTCAAAATGTGGTAGTGCTTCAAAACCTGAGCACATTGCAGGCAGGAATTTATGTTGTTGAATTAGTAACCGAGGACGGAAAAAATTATCAGAAAATAGTTAAACAATAGATGAGTCGAAATCCGTACACAAAGCCCTCTTGCCGAAAGGCGGAGGGTTTTTTTATTGTAGTATGACCAATAGTCATTAATTCCCTTTTCATCCATTCAAAAAAATATTTGTTTACTACTTGTCAAAACCTTTAAATTTATCCTTTTATATTCCTTCACAATTTTTTTTATTTGCATATGGGTGATATTCAGGTTAAGAAACAATCCAAACAGTACGATGCTATAATTGTGGGTTCAGGTGCAGGAGGTGGAATGGCTGCTTATGTTTTGGCAAATGCCGGATTAAAGGTTTGTCTGATTGAAGCAGGTCCTATGTTTGATCCAAAAACAGACTCCAATCAATTAAAAAACCCATGGGAGTCTCCGCGGCGGGGTGCAAGCACCAAGTTTCGTCCATTTGGAGATTTTGACGGGTGTTACTGGGGTTGGGAAATTGATGGCGAACCATACACACATGTTGGTGAAACAAAGTGGGACTGGTGGCGAGCAAGAATGCTGGGCGGAAGAACAAATCACTGGGGAAGGATTTCATTGCGTTTTGGCCCGAAAGATTTTAAACGAAAAAGTATTGACGGGCTTGGAGACGACTGGCCCATCGGATCTGAAGACGTAAAGCCTTATTATGATAAAATAGATAAACTGCTTGGTGTCTTTGGTACCAACGAAGGTCTGGAAAATGACCCTGATGGAATTTTTCTTCCTCCGCCAAAACCAAGACTGCATGAATTATTTATTAAAAAAGCCGGGAACAGTATAGGCGTCCCCGTTATACCTTCCCGTTTATCAATTCTTACCAAACAAATAAATAGCGAACGCGGCGCATGTTTTTTCTGCGCGCAATGCGGACGCAGTTGCAAAGTGTACGGTGATTTCTCTTCATCATCCTGTCTTGTTATTCCTGCACTAAAAACGAATAATGTGGACTTAGTTACCAATGCAATGGCCCGGGAGGTACTGACAAATAGTGAAGGTCTTGCAACAGGTGTTTCGTATGTCAGCAAAGAAGATATGCAGGAATACCAGGTTTCGGGAAGAATCGTTGTTCTTGCCGCAAGCGCTTGTGAAAGCGCGAGATTATTGATGAATTCAAAATCTTCCCAACATCCGAATGGTTTGGCAAACAGCAGCAATGTAGTCGGAAAATATTTGCATGATTCTACCGGCGCAGACATGGGTGGGATTATTCCTGAACTTTTCGATAGAAAAAGATACAATGAAGATGGCGTTGGCGGCATGCACGTGTACTCACCCTGGTGGCTTGATAATAAGAAATTGGATTTCCCTCGGGGTTATCATATTGAATATGGCGGCGGCTTCGGCATGCCGATGTATGGATTTAACTGGGGCATTGAAAAAATGCAGGAGATGTTCAAAATAAAAGGCACCCAAAAAGAACCTGGCGGCTATGGTGCTTCGTTGAAAGAAGATTATCGTTATTTCTTTGGTTCCCATGTGGGCATGGCAGGTCGAGGCGAAGCGATTGCGCGGATTGACAGCTATTGCGAAATTGATCCTCAGGTCGTGGACAAATATGGAATACCTGTCCTGCGTTTCAACACCACTTACACGGATTACGAAATAAACCAGGCTAAACACATGAAGGAGACTTTTAAGGAAATTCTTCATGCAATGGGTGCGGTGGTAACCTGGGGAGGAGATGATGGTAAGCATAATAATTATGGTCTGCATAATCCGGGAAATATTATTCACGAGGCCGGAACGGTGAGGATGGGTAATGATCCCAAACATTCGCCCCTGAATAAATATAGCCAGGCGCACGATTGCAAAAATTTGTTTTGTGTGGATGGTGGCCCTTTTGTCTCCCAGGCTGACAAAAATATTACGTGGACGATCCTTGCATTGTCAATGCGAACAAGTGAATATATCGTGGATGAGATGAAGAAGAGGAACATTTAAAATCCGGAGAGCAGCAGCAAACGCTTGCAGCAGTCATATTTATGTGTAAGCAAATATTATTTCTAAATTCTTAAATTTTACATACCCATGGACAGGAGAAAATCGATAAAAGCTTTGTTGATAGGCGGAGTATCTGCCGGCGCCTTGATTGATGCGTGTTCGCCAGCCGATAAAAAAGCCGGCGAAACAAAAGCAGAAGCCACAACCACCAATGGCATTAACCGGATGAAAGAAGAGCAGGCACACGAAAAGGAACTTACAGCGTACACTTTTTTTACTCCACATGAAATGGCAACCATCACTATTCTTGCCGATATAATTATTCCGAAGGATGGAGTGAGCGGAAGCGCCAGCGATGCAAAGGTTCCTGACTTCATTGAATTTATTGTGAAAGATATGCCGGATCACCAAACTCCAATGCGCGGCGGATTGCGTTGGTTAGATATGCAATGCCTGAAACGTTTTGATAATTCCTATAAGGACCTGAACCACGAACAACAGATGCAAATGGTTGATGAAATCGCTTGGCCCAAAAAAGCAAAACCTGAAATGGCACAGGGCGTTTCGTTTTTTAATTTAATGCGTAATTTAACGGCAACCGGGTTTTATACTTCAGAAATAGGGGGAAAAGATGTAGGCTATATTGGGAATGTACCCAATCAATGGAATGGAGTCCCCGCAGATGTATTGAAGCAATACAATCTTGCGTATACAGAAAAGGAATTAAAAGAATGTGTGAGTTTTTAAATCAGAATGTCATTGCATTCGATCACAGCCTTCGGAATATTTTAATTTTCTATAGCTGAAAAATAAAAACCTTCCTCACTCAACACAAAACTATTTGGTACAAAAGACATCAGCGATCTGCTGATCATGGATGCAGCTTCTTTCTGATAACTAAATCCTATTTCAGGAGTTTTCATTGCGTAACGCCAACTTTGAATTTTAAGCAGCGCTATTTTACTTTCCTGGATCACCTGCTTTTCCAAGTTGATCAAAGACTCGGCAAGGAAATCCTGTTGGTTTTGGGTATTGGGTTTCATTGGATATGTAATTATTGGATTTTAAAAAGATCAATTCAGAAACGTGAAGAATTTGCGAAAATTGCATTGGGATTAAAACTTATTTCGTTACGGGCCATGGTCTAAATGTAAACACGGAAAAAAGAGATTTTTCAGGTCTCAACCAAACAGCAAATAACTTGTATTTTGCATGGACAAATTCCCGAAGTTCGATGTCTTTTTATTCCGGGACTGCCACCCCGGCCAAATTTTATCTGTTCAAATCCCCGTAGATATCCTTGCAATTTGTCCATTTGCTTTAAAGTTTATAAAGCAATCCAACGATATCTTTGATCCGGAAATTTATTATAATTGGCATTTCCCGAGGCTGAAATAAATGGTATGGGCTCTTGTGCCCTTGCTTGTCCATGGTCCCCGGTTTCCGATCGTTGATTAAAAAAAACATGCTTTCAATCCTGTAATTTTTGGCATAATCATAACGCTTGGGCACCTGGGTTCCTCCTTCAATTATTGCAGCAATATTTGGAAATGATTAATTTTGCACCATAATGAAATCAATGAGTTTAGAGCGAGCAGATATAAAAAGATTGGAGGAATTTGCTACTGATGTGCTTACTAAAAACGATGAGCCATATAACCTCATTGTCTGGAATGATGAAGTCAACACCTTTGAATGGGTGATCGACACACTGATCGAGGTTTGCAAGCATAGCGCAGAACAGGCAGAACAATGCGCCATGATCATTCATACACAGGGCAAATATTCAGTAAAGCAGGGTTCATACAAAGAGTTAAAACCTATGCGTGACGCCATCACAGAACGCGGCATCGGCGCAACGATCGAAGTCTTGTCCGAGTCGTAGATGTTTTTTGCCGGATCGTGAAGATGCTAGTTCCTTAAATCTTGTTTCTTACCTCATGGTTTATTTCATACCTACTTCATGTCTATTTTCGCTTTAAACAATGAACTGATCTTCCCTCCCGTCCATCTCGCTGAGCCTGACGGTTTGCTGGCGTTCGGCGGGGATCTTTCCGCAGAAAGACTATTACTTGCCTATCACAGTGGCATTTTCCCCTGGTATGAAGGCGAACACATTCTCTGGTGGTGTCCTGACCCCAGATTCGTCTTATTTTCAGATGAGTTAAAAGTGAGCAAGAGCATGAAGCGATTAATTAACAAAAATGCTTTTGCATTTACAATCAATAAAGCTTTCCCAGAAGTGATCAAAAACTGTAAATCAATTGCCCGAAAGGGACAGGAAAGCACTTGGATAACAGATGAAATAAAAATGGCATACACCAATTTGCACATACTGGGTTACGCACATAGCGCGGAAACCTGGTTTGAAGGCGAATTGGTGGGCGGTTTGTACGGAATACGGTTAGGAAAAGTCTTTTTTGGGGAGAGCATGTTCAGTAAAATGCCAAATGCAAGCAAGTTCGCTTTTATAAAATATGTCTTCACATTGCGGTTAGCAGGTATCAAAATTATTGATTGCCAGGTTTATACGGAGCATTTGGCAAGTTTTGGTGCCCGGATGATTAAGAGAGAAGCATTTATTGAATTCCTGAAAGAATACATATAATGATTTTTCCACCTTGGGGAACCGCCGGTGCAGAATGAGCATACACACCAACGCACTTCATTGATTAGTATCGTTACTTCTTTGCGAAATACCAATTTACAGCAAATCAAAATCGCGTGCCCAAATAATGTGGCAACATGGCGCGCCATGTTGGCCAATCGTGTCTCCATTCGTTTCCCCAAATATCTAATTCATACCAGATATTTTTGCCGTAAAGAACACCGGCAAATCTTTTATTCGCCTCCGGATCTTCATGATCTCCGCTGCCGGTAACCAGATGGATATGTCCGCTGCGACGAATCTGTTCCAGAATATGATGGTCAGTCAGGTTCGGTATGTAGTGTATCGGGCTATTGAAATACACATCATCATCAAAATAGCCTTTTGAGTATTCGGTAAGGTCATAAACGCCGCTCATCGCTATCATCCCGTTAATAAGATCGGGACGCTTGAAAAATAAATTTGCACTATGCAGTGCGCCGAAAGATGCACCACATGTGAAGATGGGGGTTTCCCAACTGGTATGATTTCTTATAAACGGAACCACCTCATTAAAGACATAATCATTGAACCGCTGATGACGAATCACCTTATCGCGCGGATTCATATGATTATTCATCCAGCTTTCAGTATTGATGCTGTTGATTGAAAAAACTTTAACCTTTCCGGCATCAATAAAAGGCGCAATGGAATCCACCAGTTGAAATCGTTCATACTCAAGATAATCAGCTGCTGCTGTGGGAATAAGCAATAACGCAAACCCATAATTCCCGTAAAGGGCAACGGGCATTTCTTTATTTAAAGATGGGCTGAACCATGATGTGAGCTGACGTTCCATAAGCAATTTTTAAGTTGGGTTAGAAAACCTTCCGAAATTAAATACAATTTATTATTTCGTATACAAAGCGCCGTAATAATGTTTCAGCACAGCCAATTTAATATTACCATCTTCAATACTGACGAGTTTGTACTCGTTGAATTTATTTTGGAGATCCACAAAACCAAGCACACAGGAGTATTTATCCTTGCCCGCATGAATCGCCGGCTGCGGCATTGCACCAAGGTTGGGTAATTTCAAGGTATCTTCCCCTGTCACTTCTTCATACTGCATTTTAATAAGGTAATAAAAAGTCTTTTGTGTTTCGTAAAGTTTGACGGAAAACTTCCAGTCGTTCAAATTATTTTTTACTTTTTCTTCGTAAACTGCCACAGGTTCTTTTTTAATTTCTGTTCTGTACATCTGAACTTTCTGAAGAGGAGATTGGTTCTCACTGGTGTCAACAGCGGAATGTATGTTGCCCTGATCATTCGAACGACAGGAAAAATGTAATATATTGAAAAGGAAAACTAAAAAGGAGAAAAATCTTTTCATGGAAATTTTTTGAGTTGCAAATATCTTAATTATTGCACAACAGGGATATCTATTTTCCTGTTTGGCCATCGGTTAGCGTGCTGATAAACCAAACTGCGCATATAATCATTTTCGGGATACGGAGTGAGGTAGTTTTTTAATTGATTTATTTCAACGATCGCATCAAGATCAACAGGCAGATAGCCCATGCCATAAAATTTTCCGCGTTCGATCAAAATACAACTTTGTTCGCTTGTAGTTCTTCCCTCACCAATCAATGTAAAAGAGGGTAAGCGGTTTTTTAATGAATCAACAGCTAACATGACGCGATTGTTATAATCAGCGACCGATTCGATATGCTCGCAAGCCCCAAAACAATATTTCTCCTTTAGCCCTTCGCATCGTCCGTCACCCACTTGCAAAAAGCAAAGTTTTGGGCAAAGATTGAATTCAAAAATTAATTTACGCAACATGCTCTGCCCCTCCACCAATAATGAAAAAGTGTACAGCGGTTCCAGATTTTTTTTTCTTTTTTCGATCGCTAATCTCTTAATACCATTCAT
Source organism: Puia sp. (assembly GCA_035308805.1). Taxonomy (GTDB): domain Bacteria; phylum Bacteroidota; class Bacteroidia; order Chitinophagales; family Chitinophagaceae; genus Puia. The sequence goes on from DATGFZ010000220.1 coordinate 10,856, forward strand.
GTCTTCAAACGCATATAAACCATAAACCTGTTCAAACCTTTTAAGGCTGCGATTGTATTGAGGCCACAACCGTTTTATTTCAACACACTCCATTAAAAATGCCATAAGTTCAGTGCCGCATGATTGGTAGGTAATTGAAAAAATGTTTCGCAGAAATTCCTGTTTTTGCCTGTTGGGCTTATTGTTTGAAAAATGGCTGGTAACCCGTTTACGCAAATTTTTCGCCTTGCCAACGTAAACTACTTTTCCCTTTTCGTTATGAAAATAATAAATGCCCGGAGTATGAGGCAATTGTTCTAACTGATCCGCAGATAAATTTGGTGGTAAATATTGTTCGCGGTTTTTGCCTTTCAGCATTTCCCGGACATGACCTTTTTGGTCATTGGCGATAATTTTTTCAAAAAGCTGGACAGTTGCATCAACATCGCCGCCGGCTCGATGCCGGTTTGAAATATCAATTCCTAGACTACGGCATAAATTACCGAGACTGTAACTCCGAAATCCCGGAAAGACTTTTCGACTCAATCTGATTGTGCAAAGTTTTTTGCTGTTCAGTTCAAAGCCGGAAATATTAAGATGGTGTTTGAGAAAGGAGTAATCGAAATTTACATTGTGCGCAACAAAAACCGCATCATTTAACAGTTGAAAAACATTTTCGGCAATGGCTCCAAACGAAGGAGCATTGGAAACCATATCATCGTTGATTCCGGTCAATGCCTGAACGTATCTTGGGATAGGCATGCCCGGATTCACCAGGGTTTCATACCGTTTTATTTCTTTTCCATTATATAATACAATAGCGACTTCAGTTATTGCGTTATTGGCAGCATAACCACCAGTCGTTTCTATATCGACAATAGCGTACAAAATTATTTTTTTGAATGGCTGTAAAGATAGAGAGAATTGATGGTTGATCCTTCCTAATCCCCCCTCCGAAAACACGCAGAGAAATACTCTGTGATTGTTAAACTATTAAATTCCATTTTTATGAAAAAGAGTTACACACTCGCCTCTATTAAAAAGGACACCTTGGCTGCGTTGACCGTGGTGGTTTACTTTTGCGCAATATTATTATTTGCGTATATCTTTACTATGAATTGATAATCAATGGGTTTTGGTTAAAAATATTTTTTGACTTTACAAACAAAAAATATTATTTTTGTTCAGGCCATATTAAACATGTCAGTGGCACCCCGTTAGATCGTCTCTTCTACAAGCAAAGGAAATTAAGTTCATTATCCGTGATCCGTCCTGATGAAACCGCTATTTTAAACTAAATGGTTTCACTTTTTAAATTTTGAATTATGAAAAAGGATATGAATTCCTGGCACCTCGGAGAAACAGCAAAAACTGCTTTGATCGCAGGCGGTTTTTTAGGTTTGGTAATGCTCTTGTCATACCTGTATTGGTTTGCATAAGGGTTTTATTGTTCATTATTAAAATTGAAAACTATTGAATCAATTTTACTCTCAAAGTGTTAGGCAGTAAACAAAAAATTCGAGCATTTAAATTCCCCTTGCGGGGAATTTTTTTTAGTTCATATTTCTCAACAGCCATCCCAACTCCTCAGCCATTTATTCTTAACTTTGCCGTCCGTTAAATTTTACATTAGACTTTTTATTTGATATGGAATTAGGCAAACATTACGATCCCGCATTGACAGAAGATAAATGGACCGCGCATTGGCTAAGCAAAAATTATTTTAAAAGTGACCCCGATGAAAACAAAAAGCCATTCACTTTAGTGATTCCTCCCCCAAATGTAACGGGCGTGTTGCATATGGGACATACCCTGAATGAAACCGTGCAGGATATTCTTGCCCGCAAAGCACGAATGAATGGTTTTAATGTATGCTGGGTTCCCGGAAGTGATCATGCCTCCATTGCTACAGAAGCGCGAGTAGTAAATATGCTGAAGGAAAAAGGCATTGAAAAAGATTCTTTGACGCGAGAAGAATTTTTAAAGCATGCTTTTGACTGGAAAGAAAAATATGGCGGAATTATTTACAACCAGATAAAAAAATTGGGATGCAGCGTTGATTGGGACAGAGTCGCTTTTACGATGGATGATCATTATTATAAAGCGGTAATTAAAGTTTTTGTCGCCTTATATAAGAAAGGATTGATCTATCGCGGCGCAAGAATGATCAACTGGGATCCATCTGCAAAAACA
>DATGFZ010000221.1:0-5416 GCA_035308805.1 Puia sp.
GAAATAATCATTATCCGCATCAGCGGCACTTATTAACAGATTTATAATAACTTTCTGTCAAAAAACCTTAATTTTTATTGAAGATGCTATGAACTTCCGATTTCCCGTTATAATTTTACACTAATTCTGAAATGCAAACTGGTGAAATAATAACATTCTTTTTGCAGCCCTCTCTGAACCCTTACCGTATTATAAACGTTATTACTGTACCCGACAAAACAATTTTGTCAACTTTTTATTTATTAATATGAGGCAACTTAAGATTGCTACACAGATCACCAACCGAGATTCCCAGGCGGTTGAGAAGTATTTGCAGGAAATATCCAAGATTCCGATGATTACTCCGGAAGAGGAGACCGTATTGGCGCAACGTATTAAGATGAGCGACCAGCGAGCATTGGATAAATTGGTACAGGCGAACTTACGTTTCGTGGTTTCCGTTGCAAAACAGTACCAACACCAGGGTTTATCCTTAAGTGATTTAATTAACGAGGGTAACCTCGGATTGATTAAAGCGGCTCAACGCTTTGATGAAACCAAAGGTTTCAAATTTATTTCATACGCTGTGTGGTGGATTCGCCAGTCCATTTTACAAGCGTTGGCAGAGCAGGGCAGATTAGTCCGCCTGCCTCAAAACAAAATTGGCACGTATAACAAAGCCAATAAGGCTTACATGGCTTTTGAACAGGAACACGAACGCGAACCCAGTACGGAAGAACTTGCCGAATTGCTCGAAATGAGTGAAACGGAAATCAACAACATTTTTCAGAGCAACACGCGTCACAGTTCTTTGGATGCGCCTGTGCACGAAGCAGAAGATGTTGCCATGGGCGATTTACTCGAAGGCGCAGACGATACAGACGATGATGTGATGAAAGATTCTCTGAGAGCTGAGATCCGCAGGGTTTTGAAATCACTCAGCCCGCGCGAAGCAGAAATCGTTAATGCATATTTTGGGTTGGACGGAGAAAATGGAGTTACCATAGAGCAAATTGGTCAGAAATACGATTTGACCAAAGAGCGCATTCGCCAAATTAAAGAAAGAGCTATTAAGCGTTTGCAGAAAGCTCGTTACAGCAATGCTTTAAAAGCATATTTGGGTTAATTCGAACGATTCGAATCGTTACGACTGATCGCTAATGAATTAAAAGCCCCGATTTATTCGGGGCTTTTTTTGTACAGTTGCCGCCATTCGTGGACGATGTATTCATCCATGTTAATCTGAGCAGTCTCTGAGAACTTATCTTTCCTAAGTTTTATATTTGCATCATGACAATAAGATTTTTGTGTTTGATTTTTCTTTGTGCATTATTCTTTTCCTGTGAAAAAGCGATCAATTTCAATTTGTCCGCTTCTCCTTCGCAATTGGTTGTTGATGCTTCCATAGAAAATGACAAGGCTCCTGTTGTCATTCTTTCTACCAGTTTGAATTATTTCAGCCAGATTACACCAGCTATTCTGGAAAATTCATTCGTGCATAACGCAGTTGTCACAATCACAAGCGGAAACCAAACGCGACAGCTGAAGGAATATGCTGTTGATACAAGCGGATACTCTTTTTTTTATTATTCCTGCGATACAAGTAACGCGGCAAATGTCTTTGTGGGAGAGTTCAATACCGCTTATTCATTGTCTATTACGACTAACGGTAAACAATATACGGCGACAACAAATATTACAAGTGTCAGAAAAAAGATTGATTCGCTGTGGTGGATACCGGCACCGGATAACCCTGATCCCAATGCGGTTGTTTTAAACGGAAGAGTAACTGACCCTGCCGGTTTTGGAGATTACATTCGCTATTTTACGGAAGTGGATAACGGGCCATTTTTGCCCGGTTTGACTTCTGTGTATGATGATCAGGTTACCGATGGAACTACTTATGATATTGAGATTGATCAGGGTGTTGACAGAAATCAATCAATTGATTTTAGCCATTTCGCTTATTTCAATAAAGGAGATTCAATCACGGTGAAATTTGCAAATATTGATAAGACGACTTTTGATTTCTGGCGAACCATGGAATACGATTATCAAAGTATCGGCAATCCTTTTTCTTCGCCGACCACGGTTTTGGGAAATATTTCAAACGGTGCGCTCGGCTATTTTGGGGGTTATGCAGCTCAATATATCTCACTCAAAGTCCCGATGTGATTTTTTATGGGTCACAAACTGTAAATAAATGGTTGGGAATTCCCAATCCCCAATCACTATTTGAACACGTCGTACAAATGACCATCAAATCTCCTGTTTTCCATTTACATTTGTAAACCTTAAAGCTGAAGAATGAATAATAGCGAAAAAGTACATTGTTTAATCATAGGTTCCGGCCCGGCTGGTTACACCGCTGCTATTTATGCAGCACGCGCTAATATAAAACCTGTTTTATACCAGGGAATTCAACCGGGCGGACAACTTACGATTACTACAGAAGTGGAAAATTATCCTGGTTATGCAAACGGAATCCTGGGACCGGAGATGATGGTTGATTTTGAAAAGCAGGCTGCAAGAATGGGTGCTGATATTCGTTATGGAATTGCAACAAAAGTTGATTTTTCAAGGAAACCTTACCGAGTTTGGGTCGATGAAGAAAAATTAATTGAAGCGGATGCAGTGATTATTGCTACAGGCGCTTCTGCAAAATGGCTGGGATTAGAGAGCGAGCAAAGATTGAACGGTTACGGAGTTAGCGCATGCGCAGTGTGTGATGGCTTTTTCTTTCGTGGAAAAGAGGTGGCAATTGTTGGCGCCGGTGATACTGCAGCGGAAGAAGCATTGTACTTATCAAAACTGTGCACCACTGTGCACATGCTGATCAGAAAAGGAGAAATGCGCGCATCAAAAGTGATGCAGGACAGGGTGAAGAAAACAGAGAACATCAGGATTTACTGGAACAGTGAAGCAGACGAAGTTCTTGGTGATACTAAAGTGCATGGACTTCGGATCAAAAATAACAAGACGGGAGAGAAGCAGGATATTGCCGTAAGCGGATTTTTTGTGGCGATCGGACATGAACCCAACTCGGCGATTTTTAAAGAGTGGATTGATATGGATGATGCCGGATATATCAAAACAATTTCTGGAACTTCAAAAACTAATATTGAAGGCGTTTTTGCAGCAGGTGATGTTCAAGATAAGATTTATCGCCAGGCTGTAACTGCTGCCGGTACGGGGTGTATGGCGGCGCTCGATGCAGAAAGATATTTAGGAAGTTTACCATTGTAATTGATATATGTTTGTTTTCATTATTGACGAGTTACCATAGAGCATGATCACCATTCATCTACACGAAATAATTGTCTTTGCTCATCATGGTATTTATGATGAAGAAAAAATATCAGGGAATAAATTTGAAGTGAACCTTGATGTGAGTTTCGACTCAAAAAAAAATAAATTTGATTCAATTAAAGACACTGTCGATTATGAGATATTGAATGTTATCGTTAAAGAATGTATGAAGGTACCGACGCCTTTGCTGGAAAAAGTTTGTGGTATGATAATTAAGAAAGTAAAAAACCATTACCCATTCATTGCTGAAATAAATATTTCCGTTTTTAAATTGCAACCTCCAATAAAAGATTTTAGTGGAAGGGCGGGCGTGAGTATACGTAAAATATTTTCCTGATGAGTTAAGACTTATGAATTATTCAAGAACATTTTTCACGTCGTACCAATTATACATCTCTCTCATAAGACCTTCTTCTTCCACCATCCGCTTTTGATATAAAAATACGCCGGTACAAAGGTACAAATCCAATAGAGCCATTCTGACATCCATCCGTAGATAATAGATAATTGATAATATTCAAGAGTCAGATAAACGTAAATGATATAAAATATAATTGTGCAGATTTCGATTGCCAGATTAACAGTTGAATTGCCCGTTCCCGTTACTGCATTGAGCCATATAGTTGCAAAAGACATGATCAGCATCGCAAAGGAAATGACGCGGACTACCGGTATTGCAGCTTCGACAAATGATTCATTCTGTCCGTAAATACTCAAAAGTATTTGCGGAAAAAGATTTAATAATATGACGTACATCAATGTGAGCGAAAAACTCAGCCTGGCAATTTTATTTATCAATTCGATCACTCTTTCTTTTTTTCCCTGCCCGATTATATTGCTAACCATCGAACTCGTTGTTGCAGCAAAAGCCCAGATGAAGGAACCGAATATTCCGAAAATATTTCGCATGGTGTTGCTTATTGCTAATGCCTGTTCACCATGGTGCTCAATGAGAATATAAAAGAATTCCCATGTTATAATACTTATTGCAAATTGAAAGACTAATGGAGAGGATTGTATGATAATTAATTTCGTGTTTTTCGCATCAAACGCAAAATGTTTGAATAGCTGCAATTTTTTGCTGATTCCTTTTGCATTGATCACTGCAAAAATTACAAACAGCCCCGCAATTTCTGCAACGATGGAAGAAACGGCGGCGCCGTCAAACCCCATTTTCGGTAAACCAAAATGTCCAAAAATCAAACCGTAATCAAAGAAAACATTCATGACTGCTTCTGCAATGGCTCCGTAAATTAGATACTTGCTCTGATTGGTGCCAACAAGCAGCGCGTTGCGCATTTGATAAACGTATAAAAATGGCAACCCCCAAATCCTGATTTTCAAAAAATGGATTGCCTGTTCCCTGATGGCATCAGAATGAATGGAAAAGGTTAATATTGCCGGAGCAATAAAATAAGTCAGTAAAATGCCTGTTGCCGCGCACACCAATGAAATGCGTATGCTTTGCGAAAAAAGTTTCCCTATTTCTTCAATCCTTCCTTCACCTGACCTGCGCGCAATCAAAACTTGCAATCCATTATTCAGACCGTTGCCGATCACCGCAAAGATTAAATAATAAACACCCGTGATACCGGCAATTGCCAGCGATTCTTCATTCAGGTGCCCCAGAAAAATATTGTTGGTAATGAAATTTAGTTGTGGGACCAATATGGCAAAACTGATCGGCAACATCATCTTCAAAATTTGTTTATTGCTGATATCGACTTTATAGTGATTGGTTATGTTGGCGGCGGTGCTCATTTCAAAAAATTGCAAAGTAAGTTAAAAGAACTGAATGGTGCATGCCAGGGCGGTAATCGTCAATAAGTGATGATGAATCGTACCATTACTGCTCGTCCAATGACCAGCAATTCCGGAAAGCTTCTGATTTTAAGAAAATAAATTCAAATACTTGGCGAGGGCATAAAAGTTAGCCATTGTTCCCGTTAACTTCCGGATTTTTAAATTGAAACAACCCGATGGACTTAATCATCGATGACACCAATAATGGGAATTACCTGGGTGAAAAGCCGGCTCCGAAATCTTTTATTCGTTTAATCTGCGAATCAGACCGGTGCTGAACCGGGACAAACCATGCAATACCGCAACCAAGAATCATAAATGCTTA
>DATGFZ010000222.1:0-2540 GCA_035308805.1 Puia sp.
ATGGTGTTATTGCGCTTGATTTTTCAACATTAGCTGCTAACACGGTAGAACTATTTCGAGAAAGTTTACAAAGAGAGCTGCGTACTATTGCTCATAAGTATCAAATAACTATTGATCCTACGCTTGTGGAGCCTAATTTTATTTTAAAAGATCTTGTTTCTGCTTTGTATGAACGTTTTGGACGGGTTGCTATTTTAGTTGATGAATATGATAGTTCTATTTTAAAGACATTGCACAATGAAGAGTTGGCCAAATCAATTCGTAATATAGTTCAACAATTTTTTACGACCATCAAAGGTTTAGACGCTGAAGTGCAGTTTGTTTTTATTACGGGAGTGAGTTCGTTTGTAAAGGCGGGAATATTCTCTGGTATTAACAATTTACAAGTATTAACATTGAATAAACAATTTGCGGGAATTTGCGGTTATAGTGATCAAGAAATTGATCATTATTTTTCTGAACATATACGTAATTGGGCTGATCAAGAAAATGCCTCTTATGACGAATTAAGAAAACGAATAAAAAGTTGGTATAATGGCTATCATTTTGGTAAAAATGTTCTGGCTGTTTATAATCCTTTTTCTTTTATGAATGCACTTCATGTTCAAGAATTTAAGAATTTTTGGTTTCAATCAGGAACACCAACTTTTTTAATTGAACTTCTTAAAAAGAAACAATTTATTCCTTTTGATGAAACAGAACTCGCGGCGTCAGAAGATTTTTTAGGTATGTTTGATGCTGGCACTATTCCAGTCATTTTATCAATGTTGCAAGAAGGCTATCTTACTATTTCTGGATATGATACTGAATCAAATCTTTATACATTAAATTATCCAAATTTAGAAGTACGTACTTCATTACAAATTTAATGTTATATATGCTATGAAGAAGATATTATTGTAAAATAGAGGTGTTGATGCGAAATTTTTATATTAAAACAATTTTTTATTGTATGGTCTTTGTTCATTATATTTGTGCGATGGAAATTACATCACAATTGTGTTTGCGTAATAATAAACCACAAATAAAAACAATGGATCATATAATAACAATGGATCGTTCTGGTTCTGCGTTTACTATTTTTCCTAAAGAAATTCGAGATAAAATAGTCCGACTAATGTTTAATATTTCTGATATAGTACCTGTTCAGTTATCAATAGACAATGCAGTGCAATATTATCTTAATATAAAGCAGCACTGTCCATTACAAGTTGGTAACAAAACATATTCTATCGAAGATTTATTTACTTTAGACTGTCAACAAAGACAAGAACTTATTTCCATGGGGAATCCATCTTATTTAAAAAAAAGATTAGGATTTTCTCATTCTTTAATTTCCAATGTAGATGCACAAGCGCTTGCTAGTATGCCAGATGATATTCGGAAAGATTTGGAGGTTACTGTTTTTAATCCTAATCTTGGGACTATGTTTGATCTTGATGCGCGTAATTCGAGAAAAATAGTTGGCGGTTGTGGTCAGGGATGCATGTTGATGTCTTTTGTAGAAATATTGACATTTTCGGATTTGAGTCTTTCCTCTTTTCAATGGTTGATGCCTATAGGATTTACAATTTTATGTGGAATGGGATTGGGGACTTGCTATGGCTGTATGAAGTGTAATCCCGCTTGTCATCAATGGGTAGATACAATGCGTGAACCAAGATATGATTGCAAATTTAAAAAGAAATATTAAAAGTTAACCATGATTCATAATTTTACTGAAAAATATAAAAAAATAATTATGCCTATAATAGAAAAATATGCACCTGATGCAAAAATTATATTATATGGTTCTCGCGCTCGTGGAGATTTTGGACAAGGTTCTGATATTGATATTGCCTTGGACACGGGACATAAAATTGATATTCGTATAATGAGTAATATTAGTGGTGATTTAGAAGAATCAGATTTACCTATTAATTTTGATATAGTTGATTTTCAAGCTGTGTCAGAAAAAATGCAACAAAGAATTGTAAGAGATGGAGTGATATGGAAAGAATAAATGAAAAAATAGCTGATTATTTGGATGCATTAAAAACACTTGAAAAGATTTTAAAAAAATTTTTTGAGTATAAAAGTATGTATGCAGCTCATAAAACCTTAGAAAATGAAGAAAATTTTTTAATGGCAAGAGATGCTACAATTCAACGTTTTGAGTATTGTACAGATTTAATTTGGAAAGTTATTAAAATTTATTTAGAAGAAATCGAAAAAGCAAATATTGAAGCGTTTTTTCCTCTCGGAATAATACGAAGTGCGGTTACGGGTAGGTTTCTTTCAGAGTCTGAAGGGGAAGAATTAATTGAAATGGTGAAATCACGTAATAAAACTTCTCATATTTATCATGAAGCAATAGCAGATGATATTGCAAATAAAATTCCTGGATATTATGTTCTTATGAAAAACATAATCGATCGCATACAAGCATCAATTGCAAAAGAATAATGAGCTATGAATGTTTTCTACTAATCTCCAATAATACTGGATCATTAGTTATGATTGGCTCAACAATAATTGGTTCCATGGGAATGATCATTGGT
>DATGFZ010000223.1:0-3467 GCA_035308805.1 Puia sp.
ATCGGTGGCATTGCACGAAGCGCTGTATGTTGCGGCGCCCAGGCAATTATTATCCCTGACAAAGGTGTTGGCGCGCTCAATGAAGAAGCAATAAAATCATCGGCGGGAGCGCTGGAAAATATTCACGTCAGCAGGGTGGGTAGTTTGCTCAAAGCCATCGACACACTGCATTTGAACGGAATAAAAGTCTTCACCAGCGAAATGCATGCTCCAAAAAAAGTTTTTGAGATTAATTTTGCTGATCCGTGTTGTATAATAATGGGAAGCGAGGAAAATGGCGTGCAACCATATATCAGCAAAGCCGCAGACGAAAGATTCAGTATTCCGATGGCGGGTAATTTTGATTCATTTAATGTATCCGTCGCCGCCGGAATTATTTTATATGAAGCGATGAAGATCAGGTTGAAAGGCTGATGCCTTTGGGAGTTGAACATAAAAAAAATATGCTCACGTATTAATTAAATTAATGAAAGATTCCGGAATGCATCTTGTTGAATGTCCGCGCGATGCCATGCAGGGATGGAAAAATTTTATTCCAACCCACAAAAAAACCGCATACATCAATTCCTTATTGCGTGTGGGTTTTGATACGATAGATTTTGGAAGTTTTGTTTCGCCTAAAGCAATACCGCAAATGGCAGACACGAAAAAAGTGCTGAAGGGGTTGCAGATTGATGGGTCAAAAACCAGGTTGCTGGCGATCATTGCCAATCTGCGCGGCGCGCAAGAGGCGGTTGCTTTTGATGAAATTACATATCTCGGTTTCCCTTTTTCTGTTTCTGAAACTTTTCAGCTAAGAAATACCAACAGCACGGTTGAAGAATCCTTGATCAGGGTTGAAGAAATACAAAATATCTGTTCCAGGAAGGGTAAACAACTGGTGGTTTATATGTCCATGGGATTTGGAAATCCGTATGGTGATCCCTATTCCGAAGAAATCGTTTTTAAACGGGTGAATCAGGTCATTTCGCTTGGCATTAAAATAATTTCCTTAGCAGACACGGTTGGCTTAGCAACTCCACAACAGGTCTTTGCCATTACCGATTATTTAATAAAGAAATTCCCTGATCATGAAATAGGAGTGCATCTCCATTCAAAACCTGAAAACTGGAAAGCCAAGATAGACGCAGCTTTGGACGCCGGATGCAAGAGATTCGATGGCGCATTAAAAGGAATCGGAGGATGCCCCATGGCCGATGATAAATTGGTTGGAAATATGAATAGTGAATTGCTTATCCCCTATTTTCAGCAATTGCATATTTTACCGGCATTGAACGAAGAGGCCTTGCTGGAAAGTATACAAATTGCAGGAGACATTTTTATTTGAAGAGGATTAAATGACGCGAATTGACATTCGTGTAAAAACCTTGGTTATGAATTTCATGTTAGATGTGCAAATAACTTCGCCGGAGAAAAAAATAAACTATCTTGACCCGGTGATGCTGGTTGGTTCGTGTTTTACAGAACACATAGGAAATAATTTGCAGGAATTGAAATTCCAAACGTTTCAAAACCCAAGCGGCATATTGTTCGATCCACAAAGCGTTTCATCAAGCATCATTTCTTATATCCACAATAAAAAATATTCCGAAGCAGATTTGTTTTATTTTAATGAACTCTGGCAATGCTGGAACCTTCATAGCATGTTCTCAGACACCGACAAAGAAAGATGCCTGCAAATGATTAACGAATCACATGCCAAAGCTCACCGGTTTTTAAAAAAATCAAAATGGCTTATCCTGACCTTAGGATCTTCATTTTCATACCGGCTTCGGGAAAATAATCAGCCGGTTGCCAATTGTCACCGGGCGCCGGCGCAGTGGTTTGATAAACACTTGATGACAATTGAGGAGATCAATTCGGCGTTTGACAGCTGCATTCATCAATTGTTTCAGCTCAACCCGGATATTCGCATAATCCTCACCGTCAGCCCGGTTCGTCACATACGCGATGGCGTTATTGACAACAACAGAAGCAAAGCAAGGTTGATTGAGTGTATTCATCATCTCGTAAATAAATTTGCCAAAATCTATTATTTTCCTGCGTATGAACTGGTCATCGATGTTTTACGCGATCATCGTTTTTATGATATAGACATGGTTCACCCAAATTACCAGGCAACAGAATTTGTACTGCAGAAATTCGTTCAGCATTACGTTGATGATGAATCAACATCGCTGATGGAAGAGATCAGAAAGGTAATTATTGCCAGAAAACATAAAGCATTTAATCCCGCAACCAGGGCGCACAAGAAATTTTTGCAGGATCAATTCGATAAAGTTACCTCGCTGAAAGCCAAACATGCGTTTCTGGATCTTGCCGAAGAACTATCTTATTTTTCAAAAAATAATGAATGATGATTTTTGCGAAGCGGTCAATAGCATGGAAGCTTCGCGGGGCGCGTGGGAAGGTCATTTAAGGGAATGGCCAGGGAGGACTACAATGAATAAGACCTGCGAACGACTTGCAATTGGCATCAAATCGTAGATATACCTTCGTAAATCACCGATGCTTTAGAAAATCTGTCTTGAATATTTGAATCCTCATTTTTGTTGATTATCTTTATTTACTCTCTTTTTCATTTTCCTTTTAAAAACTACAGTCTGATAGCCTTTTTGCAGCAACAACTGAGTTTGTACTATTCAGATTCCTACGCTAAAGCCGGTTTGTTTCCTCAATTTTTGCAAAATGAAAATGAAATTACATCCTGGTTTTATATTTGCGGTTATCATGATCTGCAGTTTTGCATTGCCCAAGCAAATAAAGGCGCAATCGCAGGATGACTTATTGGCGGAAAATTCCGGTTTCCCCGCAAAAAGCCAACAGCCTTTATCCATTTCCCGACCTGATAATCCTACGCGGATAAAATTGGATTATGTAAACGATTACGAAAATATTTATACCGAAGAAGAGTCGCATTTTTTAAAATTGCTGGTGATGGATTTTGAAAAGAAAACTTCTATCCAGGTCAATATAGTAACCTTTGATTTTTCTATGATCCTGAAAGATGACTCTTCCGCAGTCGCTTTTTCTTTTCCGGATAGTTTTTACACAGATGAAGACGGGGATAATAAGATTATTGTAAAAATCTGTGTTGACCGGAGAATGATCCAAATAGATGGCATTGACAAAAAAGGCAAATTGATTTCGCCGCACCAGTCAAAAAAAATAATCAATTCCGCCTTCCTGCCTTTCTTTCAAAAAAGAAAGATTTTTGAAGGTTCAATAAACGGGTTAAAAGCGCTGATGAATGAATTGATGTCAAGACAACTCAGTAAGGATTAAAGCCATATTCCTTCTCTAAGAATTCTTCCAGTTTTTCCAATAATATTAACTGATTCAGCGCCCGGTTAAGATTCTGCTCAGGGTAATTTATTTTATAATAAGTGTCATGCTGCAAAAAATCCGTTACAAAACGCATGGATTGCATATAGGTTAAAAACAACCCTGAATAATGGATGTTTTTG
>DATGFZ010000224.1:0-10079 GCA_035308805.1 Puia sp.
GTAGGCAAAACTTTCCGCATGTTACAGGAAGCGCAGACTTTATTGCGCAACGGTGTGGATGTAAAAATCGGTTATATTGAAACGCATAACAGAAAAGAGACACATGATTTATTAGACGGTCTTCCAGTCATTCCGCGTAGAAAACTTTTTTACAAAGGGAAAGAGCTGGATGAGATGGATATGCAGGCAATTTTAAATCTTCATCCGGAAGTGGTGATTGTAGATGAACTGGCGCACACCAATATTGAAGGAAGTAAAAATGAAAAGCGCTGGCAGGATGTAATGGAAATTTTGGATGAAGGAATTAATGTGATCAGTGCGGTGAATATTCAGCACATTGAAAGCCTGAATGAAGAAATTAAAGAAATTACTGGAGTGAGTGTTTCGGAACGTGTGCCAGACCGCATTTTACAACAAGCCGATGAGGTGGTGAATATCGATCTGACTGCCGATGAATTAATAACCCGATTGAAAGAGGGCAAAATTTATGCGCCAGATAAAATTGCAATTGCGATGAAGAATTTCTTTCAGTCAGAAAAAATCTTACAGTTGCGCGAACTTGCCTTGAAAGAAGTTGCTACGCAAGTCGAACGCAAAATAGAATCGGAGATACCACGCAATATACAATCCAGACAAGAACAATTTTTAGCGTGCATCAGCAGCAATCACGAGATAGCAAGAAAAGTAATCCGCAAAACAGCCAGGCTTGCTGCTTACTACAGTTCAAAATGGTTTGTGTTGTATGTGCAAACGCAAAAAGAAGACGGGGATAATATCGGGCTGGCCGCTCAAAGGCATTTGATAAATAATTTCAAACTGGCTACGGAGCTCGGCGCGGAAGTCATCCGAATAAAACAAAATAATATTGCTAAAGGAATTATTGAGGTGGCAGAACAAAAAAAAGCAACTACTATTTGCCTTGGCAAACCACATTTGACATTATTCAATGTAATTTTAAATACAGCATTGTTCAATCAATTATTAAACAAACTCGCCGCATCAGATATTGACGTGGTCATACTGAGTTAAATGATGATAAACAATTCGCAATCAATATGAGTGTTCGTTTAAAAACAAAATTGTCTTTCGGTTTGGTTTTTCTGTTTGTCGTGATATTGTTATTCGGCATACTGGGGGTGTATTATGTCAATCGTTTGGGAAATGATGCCGGATTGGTTTTAAAAAATAATTATGAATCGCTGGTATATTGCAATAATATGCTGAAGGCGCTGGATAACATGAAAATCAGAAAAGATGCGGCGGCAACATTTCATGAAAACCTCGAAAAACAACAAATGAATATAACTGAAGTTGGGGAAAAAGAAGCGACAGATGAACTCACAAAGAATTTTGGCGAGTTGCTTGCCAATCCCACCGACTCTACCAATTATCCGGAAATACGTGAATCGATTTTTCAGATACAAGAACTTAATCAAATGGCGATTCTAAGAAAAAGTTCCGCCGCACAACAAACTGCCGAAAAGGCAAAACTCGGATTGACCATTTTATTCACGATTCTCACATTGATATCATTCACATTTATTTTTAATCTGCCCGGGATTATTTCTAACCCTATCAGGTCATTGTCTGAAGGTATCCAGGAAATCGCAAACAAAAATTATAAAAAAAGAATTTACCTGAAACAAGATGATGAATTCGGCGACCTCGCCGATGCGTTTAACATCATGGCGCAAAAATTAGATGACTATGAAAACAGCAATCTCGCGGAAATAAAATTTGAAAAAAGCCGCATTGAAACAATCATCAATCAAATGCATGACGGAATTATGGGTTTGGACGACAAGAAAAATATCCTGTTTCTAAATGCTGTTGCAGAAAAGCTATTGGGGTTGAAAGAAAAAGAAATTGTTGGCAAATATGCGCCAGACATAGCTTTAAAAAATGATTTGATGAGACATCTTTTGCAGGCAACTGAAGAAGAAAAAAAAGAACTCAAAATTTTTGCAGACAATAAAGAAAGTTATTTCAATAAAGATGTGTTAAACGTTACCAACAACAATAAAGTGATCGGGCAGGTTATTGTTTTAAGGAACATTACCATGTTTCATGAGCTAAATGAAGCAAAAACCAATTTTATCGCAACAGTATCACACGAATTAAAGACTCCCATCTCTTCCATAAAAATGAGTGCGCAATTGTTAAATGATGAACGCATTGGAGCATTAAGCAGTGAGCAAAAAGAGCTTAGCAACAGTATTAATGAAGATGCGGACAGACTTTTAAAAATTACGGGCGAATTGTTAAATATGGCTCAGGTTGAAACCGGAAATATCCAGTTGAAAATACAGTCTTCCTCACCCGACATCATCGTCGAGCAATCTGTCAATGCAATTCGTTTTCAGGCTCAGCAAAAAAACATTGCCCTGAATATACACAAAAATGGGGCATTGCCAAACATCGCGGTGGACGTGGAAAAAACTACTTGGGTGCTGATAAATATTCTTACCAATGCAATTAAATTTTCTCCTGAATCAAATGGAATTGACGTTGATGTATACAAAAAAGATGGTTGGATTGAATTTGCCGTGCAGGATCATGGAAAAGGAATTGAAGAAAAATATCTGCCCAGAATATTTGACCGATATTATAAAGTACCGGGCAGTTTTGAAAAAAGCGGGACGGGCTTAGGGCTCGCCATTTCAAAAGAATTTATAGAAGCACAAGGCGGAGAAATATGGGCGCAAAGCAGTATTGGCGAAGGGAGCAGGTTTGGTTTTAAATTCAAAGTTATATAAGGCATCTGCAATTTCGTTACAGGATGTCAGCAGGCTAAGAAAAGTCATTTGTTTAAATCGCGGTTTTCGATCTGCATCAAACCAGTCTACAAAATAAATCTGTCCGGATTGGGAACAAAGTTGAGGAACGAAGTAAAATCTGCTTTATATTTTTTCCTATCCAGCTTATAGTAAAAAGCCCCCTTTTTTGAATTCAGTTTGTCTTTTTGTTTTTGTTTTATTAATAAACCCGTAGATAATATTTTTCGGCTAAAATTTCTGTTGTCAAAAACAGTTTCATAAACACCTTCGTACAAATTTTGTAACTGTGGGATTGTAAACTTTTCGGGAAGCAATTCAAAGAGCACCGGGTGAAAAGCCGCTTTGTATCTCAATTGCTTTTTTGCAAGTTCAACCATTTCATCATGGTCAAAGATCAATTTTGGTTTGTCTTTTAGCAAAAACCACTCAGCATGGTAGTGGTCTCCGATCTGTTTTTCGTAATGCTGGATATTGATCAAAGCAGAATATGCAACAGACACCGTACGTTCAACAGGATCTCTTTCCGGTTTTCCGAAAGTATACAACTGCTCCATATACACGCCTTCCAGCCCGGTGAGTTGTTTCAATACACGGTTGGCAGCCTCCACTGGACTTTCGTGTTGCTGGATAAATCCGCCCATCAAGCTCCATTTATTTTTTTCAGGTTTGAATGCACGCTGTATCAACAATAATTTCAAATGATATCCGTCAAATCCAAAAATGATACAATCCACAGCAAATAAAACATGCTTTTGTAGGGGATAACGATTCATGTGTAGTATAAACGCAGTTAGTTAAAAATGGTGACGGTCAGATCGGTTTTTTTGAGCAAAAATATGAATAACTATTGAACTTCTCTTGCTTCTCATTCTCATGCTTTTAGGTTGTCTGTTCCTTATTACATGATCTCCAATTAAATCAAATCCCTTACAAATTTTAGTTTTTTAATTTTTACTTTTAAATGTAATATTTTTCTTTTAAATTTTAACTGTACAATGAACATTTATCCAAAGGCCTTTATTTTTGATCTCAACGGAACCATGATCGACGATATGCAGTACCATGCAAAGGCATGGTTCAAGATTTTAAATAATAATTTAAATGCAAACATAACTTACGAGGAAGTACAAAAACAGATGTACGGGAAAAATGAAGAATTGCTGATAAGGGTTTTCGGAAAAGATCATTTTACGGAAAAAGAAATGAAAAATATTTCCATGCAAAAAGAAATATTTTATCAATCTGCATTTCTTTCAAAGCTAAAATTAATTGATGGGCTTAACGAATTCTTACAAAAAAGTTATGATAAAAATATCCTGCTTGCAATTGCTTCTGCAGCCATTCCATTTAATATAGATTTTGTTTTGGACAACCTGCAGATCCGTCATTATTTTAAAGCAATTGTAAGCGCGGATGATGTTGCCATAAGCAAACCGGATCCTGAAGTTTTTTTAAAAGCTGCACAATTATTAAGTGTTGATCCAAAGGATTGTATCGTTTTTGAAGACGCCCCAAAAGGTGTGGAAGCCGCAATCAATGCGGGAATGAAAACTGTGGTCATAGCAACAACACATGAACAAAGCGAATTTGTGGAATATAAAAATGTAATTGCTTTTGTGAAGGATTACACGGATGAATATGTGAAAGCAATGACCTTTTAAGTGAATAGCGGGAGAGACCTGCAAAACTTTAAATTCCTTATGCGTCTTTGAGAATTGCTGATCATACATCCTCGTTATGGAAATAATAATGATGAACCGAAAGCGATACAACGATGTCGATGGATTTACAAACGCATGCGTCAAAAAAACCTAAAAGTCATATCTACCAGAATTTTACATACAATGCACCGATCAACAAAAATATAACCATGATCAACGCCCAAGTGGATGGCGAAAGCTTAAACATTTTTTTATCAAGCTCAAATGCTTTGGGGTTTATTTTGGGGCCTGCCATACTGATAGCAATCATAACAAGTATGGTGATGGTAAAAGAAAGCCCCATGCAAATGTGAAATGGAATTTCGTATGCTTTATCAAGTGACGAATAATACGCTGTATATAGGAAGTTTTCATTTCCCAAAATATGCGGCGCAAATTCATTAAAGAAAACAGACAGCGCAAAACCAAGTATCACTCCGACCACTGCGGCAGCCCCTGTAGTTCTTTTCCAAAACATGCCAAGTAAAAACATCGCAAAAACCCCAGGACTTATGAACCCGGTATATTTTTGTATATAAGTAAATCCGCCAGCGCTTCCAATACCCAGTAAATCCTTCCAGGTAAATAAAATCGCCAAGATCATTGCTGCAAAAACAGTAATTCTTCCGATATTGACCTGTTTTTTTTCACCAGAGTCCTTGCCCATGTATTTCTTATAAATATCCAGCGTAAAAATGGTAGAAATGCTGTTTACTTTTCCTGCAAGAGATGCAACAATAGCCGCTGTCAGCGCAGCAATGGATAATCCTTTTAAACCAGTTGGTAAAAAACCAAGCACAGCAGAATAGGATCCATCTTTCCCCCCTTTTAATTGGGGTAAATAACCCTTGCTGTATAAAACAAATGCAGCGATTCCGGGCAGCATCACGATAACGGGCATCAATAATTTTAAAAAGCCAGCAAATAAAATACCTGTGCGTGCTGTTTGCAGATCTGCGCCGAGTGCACGTTGGGTAATGTATTGATTACATCCCCAATAATTAAGATTGATGATCCAGATGCCGGCGAAATAGGATGCAAGACCGGGAAAGTCCAGATACCTGTTAACGTCATTGGCTGAAGTAGATGCATCAGGTTTGTGAATAATCATGTGAAAATGATCGGGCGCGTTGTGTAATAAAATTTTAAAGCCGGCAATGGCATCTCTGCCGACACCAAATTTTTCGCCGACAATGGTGAGCGCCATATAAGTTGTTGCAAGTCCCCCAATAATTAAAACAGCTACCTGTATGACGTCTGTGTAACCAATAACCTTCATTCCACCTAAAGAAATAAGTAAAGCAAAAATTGCAAGCCCGATCATGATCGCGTGCAAATAATCACCGCCAACCAGACCATTAATGGCAACCGCTCCAAGATATAATATTGAAGTAAGGTTAACAAACACGTACAAAAACAGCCAAAAAATTGCCATGATCAAAGCGACCGTTTCGTTATACCGCGTTTTTAAGAATTGCGGCATTGTGTAAATGTGATTTTTTAAATATACAGGGATAAACCATATAGCAATAATAATGAGTGCCACCGCCGCGATCCATTCATAAGCCGATACGGCGATCCCCAAAAAATATCCTTCTCCACTCATACCGATGAATTGTTCCGCGGAAATATTTGATGCAATTAATGAAGCGCCGATCGCCCACCAGGTAAGCGATCCCTCAGCAAGAAAAAAAGCCTTTGCGTCATGTTCGCCCTTTCTGCGTTTCCGGTAAATCGAGTATCCATAACCACCAACAATTAAGAAATAAATTACAATGATTATATAATCAAGCGTGACCAGGTTGTGACTCATAGCAATCGTTAATTGTTATTATTGAAGAATTATTTGTGTGACTTTATGGTCCTGGTAAAGAATTGCGGTCAGTTGTCAGTTCAGATTATCAAACTACGCCGGAATGTTTGCCAAAGGCAGCCAAATCCTTATAACCATTAGTTCTTAATTATCCATTTCCAATTATCTATAATATGCATCGTTCCATCTCAGTTCATTCTTAAACTGATAAATATCTGTATTCTTTCCAATTAAAACAAACTCCACGCCCGCCATCTCGGCGAATGTTTGCAAATGGTCTGCCGTCAAATTCTGGCTGTAACAGGTATGATGTGCGCCCCCAGCCAAAATCCAAGCAGCACAACCTGCTTGCATATCTGGATATGGTTTCCATAAAACGCGGGCAACAGGCAATTTCGGCAACGCATGAATGGGCGCTACCGCTACAACTTCATTTACCAATAACCGAAAACGGTTTCCCATGTCAACAACAGATACGTTGATCGCAGGACCAGCGCCTGAATTAAAAACGAGTCTAACTGGGTCAGCTTTTCCGCCGATGCCAAGCGGATGAATTTCGCAGGATGGTTTTCCCTCCGCAATGCTTTCACAAATTTCCAGCATATGCGCACCAAGTACCAATTGATTGTTAGGATCGAAATGATACGTGTAATCTTCCATGAAAGAGCTCCCTCCGGTTAATCCGCTGCTCATCACCTTCATTAAGCGAACGAGCGCAGCAGTTTTCCAATCTCCTTCTGCCGCAAACCCGTAACCTGCAGCCATTAATCGCTGCACGGCAATACCAGGCAATTGAACCAATCCATGCAAGTCTTCAAATGTATCTGTAAACCCTTTAAAATTTCCCTGGTCTAAAAAATTTTTTAATCCTGTTTCAATTTTTGCAGCCTCGCGGAGTGATTTATAATTCTCATTCCCTTTTTTTAGGGAATCTGCAATTTTATATTTCTCTTCGTATTCACTAACCAATATATCAATTGATTCTTCACTCACTTCGTTAATTACCTTGACCAGATCACCTACTCCATAAGTATTCACCGAATAACCGAATTTTATTTCTGCATCAACCTTATCACCTTCTGTAACGGCCACCTGGCGCATGTTATCACCGAAACGAACAAATTTTGCTCCCTGCCAGTCGTGCCATCCTGCTGCTGCCCTCGCCCACCCATTTATTTGTTCAATTACTTTTTCATCCTGCCAATGACCGACAATAACTTTTCTGTTCATACGCATTCGGCTCATTATAAATCCAAATTCGCGGTCGCCGTGTGCTGATTGATTAAGATTCATATAATTCATATCGATCTCGCTCCATGGAATATCACGATTGAATTGTGTGTGCAGATGCAATATTGGTCTGTGTAAAATTTTCAAACCGCCGATCCACATTTTTGCAGGAGAAAATGTATGCATCCAGGCAATGATGCCAATGCAATTTCCTGATGAATTGGCGTCAATGCAAACATCATAGATTTCATCCGGTGTTTTTACCGTTGGCTTGTAAATAATGCTTACCGGAATTTGCGCTGCTTTATTTAACGAGTCAGCAATAAGTTTTGAATGTTCGGCTACCTCCTTCAATGTTTCTTCTCCGTATAAATGCTGACTTCCTGTTACCAGCCAAACCTCGAGTTTTTTTAAATCCATTCTGTTTTATTTATCGAATGATCATTCATTGTTTCGCGCAAAAGTGCAAAGCATATGAGACGTAAAGAAAGATTTGCGTTTTTAACCTTTCATCCCATTACCTCAGATTTCTATTTCCACATAAAGAACTAAAAGTACAAGAGCTAAACAACATTGCATAAAACAGCAATGAACGCAGGTACAAATATTTTTTTGATTCAGGGGCAGGCGGATACCGTCAGACGCAGCAATATTTATTGGCCGTAGTAGGAATCCGGCCCATGCTTGCGCTCGAAATGTTTTTTTATTAACGAATCTTTCAACCGCATTGCATCCGCTCGGATGTTTTCAGTCAGGTAAGCGAGTTGGGCAATATATTCGAGCATCGCGCTGTTGTACACTGCTTTTGCCGCATTTTGCCCCCATGCAAAAGGTGCATGATTTCCAATTAAAATCATTTCCACTTCTTCGTATTTCAATTTCTTTTGTTTGAAATAATTAATGATTTGAAAACCAGTTTCATATTCGTAATTCCCTCGTACCATTTCATCATTCATTGGTGGGGCGCAGGGAATATCCACCGTGTTATGATCAGCGTGGGTGGTTCCATAAATCGGAATGTCACGCTGTGACTGCGCCCACGCAGTCGCGTACAAAGAATGGGTATGTGCTATACCGTTAACGTTTTTCCAATGTTTGTATAAAACCGCATGCGTTAACGTATCTGAGGAAGGATGCAATTTTCCCTTAACCACCTTACCCTCAAAATCAACTATCACCATTTTTTTTGGCGACAACTCTGCATATGGTATACCGCTGGGTTTAATTGCGAAAACGCCGAGTTTTCTATCGGCTGCACTCACATTGCCAAAAGTAAAGCTCACCAATCCCAGTTTTGGAAGTTCCATATTGGCCAGGTAAGCAGATTGCTGTATCTCTAAAAATTCGCTCATAGTACGGCTAGATATTTGCTGATTACTGGTTCTGCTTTCTGCATATAAAATTCTTTTTATTGAATTGACGTTTTAGATTGTTGTTCAATAAATTTTCCGAACGATTTATATTTAGCATATCTTTTGATATAAACATCGGCGTTGCTTTTATTTGGATGGTACTCAGCGTCAAAACCCTGCCCCATCGCGTCCATCGCTTCTTCCACTTTGTTGTAGATACCTGCTGCAGTTGCGGCAAACATTGCTGCACCGAGTGCACAGGTTTGTTCCGAGCGATGAATGCGAATCGGCATATTGACAACATCTGCCATCATTTGCATAATAAACGGAGACTTTTTTGCAACACCACCCAATCCGATCAATCCCTTAACCGGGATGTCTTCATCTGTAAATCTCTGAACAATTGCCTTTGCGCCAAAACATGTTGCCTCAACAATTGCTTTAAAAATTGCAGGCGCATCGCTGCCAAGGTTTAATCCGGAAATTGTCCCTGTTAAAGACTGATTAGCATCAGGCGTCCTTCTTCCATTAAACCAATCAACTGCCAATTCAGCCTCTATTTCCAACGGCAGCTGAGCGGCTCTGTTAGCCAAATCTGGAATTATTTTATTTGAAATCTCATCTGCAAGATTTTTTGCTGTGTTTTTATCAATAAGCGCAGATTGAACCAGCAAATTATACAAGGGAAAACTTAATATATTTTTGAACCACGCATAAGCATCGCCAAAAGCTGACTGGCCTGCTTCCATTCCCATCATTCCCGGTATAACCGATCCCGGAACCTGTCCGCAGATACCTTTCACCAATTTACCTTTCATTTCACGTAATGGCGCAACCAACATATCGCAGGTCGAAGTGCCCATTACTTTACTTAAATGAAATGGCTCGATCTGTCCGCCAACTGCACCCACGTGGGCATCGAATGCGCCAACGCCAATAATGACATTTGTTGACAAACCAAGTTTTTCAGCCCATTCTTTTGAAAGACTTCCTGCAGGTTTATCAGCCGCATAAGTCTGTTTGTATAATCTAGACGTAAAGCCATTGAGGAAAGGATCGAGCGAAGCGAAAAATTCATTGGGTGGCAACCCCATGAATTCTTCTGCCCACAAAGCTTTATGTCCTGCCGCACAAACGCTGCGTCTCATTTCACTGATATGTCCTCCGCCTGTTAATAAAAATGGTATCCAGTCGCAGTGTTCAACCC
>DATGFZ010000225.1:0-42629 GCA_035308805.1 Puia sp.
TCATAGGCAGAATCTATTTCTTTATTCAAATAAATCTGGTCCCTGTCTCCCAAAATTATTTCTTTATAGGTACCGCCTTTTGCATGCTGAAAATTGGCCACCTGCAGCAAAAGGAAAAGTGTATCGGATTCACTCGGAAAATACACGACCCGTGATGCCCAAAAGGGAATTGTTTCCGCTTTTGTTTTGCCAGGCTGTCCGTTTCGCGCAACAAGGACGCCGTTAATGTATAAAGTATAGGAGGAATAAACGTCCGGCATTTTCAATGCCAGCTGTGGTCTTCTTGTTGGTAATAAGACCATCAGCTGATAACTGGCGAAACCCGCTGATGTGGCATAATGTCCGTCAACAAGATCATTTTTCCACAAAGACGGGAAATTGACAAACTCACGGGATGATTGGTTGACATCACCCGGAAATATTAATTCCTTCCAAAAAAATTGCCATTGACCATTTAATGCGACAGGCGAAGAAAATAAATTTTGACTGCGAAGATCCAATACCCCGTTTTGTGCCATTGCGGCCGCAGGCGGTGGTTCTGCCAGGCAGAGGTGATGAGCACACAGAAAAATGCAAAGGAGATATATTTGTCGGATCAGAATTTTCATGGGTCGGATGCTATTTTGCCAATGTCCTTATGGTCAATTTATAACGTGCTTTACGAGATTAAATGATATGGAATAAAATAAAAATAGAAAACATAGTATTTCCGATTATGAAACCTAGGAGTAAATACGTAACGAAACAATAAAGCCATCAATGAAGATGGCTTTATACTTAAACAAAAAATAATTGTTTGTTTAACTATCCTTTTTTGGGTTCGAGGAGTTTAAAGAATTGGTCTAGCTGCGGTAAAATCACGATACGGGTTCTGCGGTTTGCAGCGCGTCCTTCCGGAGTATCGTTTGTGTCAACCGGAACATATTCACTTCTTCCGGCCGCAGTCATGTGCGCGGGAGGAATTCCATATTGATTTTGTAAAATCCTTATTACAGATGTTGCGCGTTTAACGCTCAAATCCCAGTTATCCGTCAGCACGCCATTGCTGAAGGCAACATTGTCTGTATGTCCTTCCACCATGAATTCAATGTCAGGTTGATTTTTCAAAACCTGCGCCACTTTTCCCAGTACTTGTTTGGCATTTTCAGTCACCTGGTAGCGACCGCTCTTGAATAATAATTTATCGGAAATATCAATGTACACAACGCCTTTATCCACTTTAATGTTAATGTCCTTATCATCAAGATTACCGATAGCTCCTTTGAGATTCATTACAAGTGCCATATTGAGAGAATCTTTGTGAGCGAGGGCTTGTTGCAAGGTTTGGATGTATGCATCTTTTGCGCCCATATTATCCATTGATTTTCTGATGCTTTCCGCCTGCGTGCTGGAAATGACGGACATATCCTGCAGTTGTTTCAGGGCCTGGGTGCTGTTTTCCTTCAAATAAGCATTTTGTTTGGTAAGATCATCAACCTGGGACTGCAAAGCATTTTTCTTATTGTTACAATCTGCTGTCAGGTCGTTGCAATTTCTTAAATCGCCGCCTTGTTTTGCATATGCCGAATTCAACGAATCATATCTCGCCTGCATTTCTGCCTGCATTGTTTTAAATTTTTTGCTGCTTACACACGAAAAAAGAAAAACAGAAAATAAGCCTGAAAATAAAACTTGTTTAAAGTTCATATGGAGTTGTTTTAAATGATGAAATAATGGGCGCCGGATCAAGCCAGATAGTAGAAATTCAACTTAAGAGAAGGCAAAAATAAGTTATCAAAATGAAATATGTTGATAACATTTATATAAATTCTTTTACGCCGCGTATAAACTCTTGATAACCGTCCATTTGAAAACTCATGCTAAAAATCGTATCGGTGGAAACAAATTGCCAGCACGCAGGCTGGCTGGATGCCGCATTGCCTGACCTTTTCAAAAACCAAAAAAATTAGTTAGCGGTTTACTAAAAAAATTAGTGTGGAATAAAATAATTCTCTTACCTTCACCGAATCAATAATTTTGAAGCATAAAACTTACCATCATGATAAACGTAGAAAAACAAAAGGCGTTAAAACTTACCATTGATAAAATTGATAAAGATTACGGCAAGGGTACCGTAATGATGATGAATGAAAAAAGCATGGAACCCATGGACGTGATCTCAACCGGTTCAATAGGATTGGATGTGGCATTGGGGGTTGGGGGTTTACCACGCGGCCGCGTGATTGAGATTTATGGACCGGAATCCTCCGGTAAAACCACCATTGCGACGCATGTAATTGCAGAAGCGCAGAAAAAAGGAGGTATGTGTGCCATTATTGATGCGGAGCATGCGTTTGACAGTGTTTACGCAAGAAAGCTGGGCGTCGATATTGACAACCTGTTGATCTCGCAACCTGATTATGGAGAACAGGGATTGGAGATTGCAGATCGCCTTATATTGTCCGGCGCTCTTGATGTGGTAGTGATTGATTCGGTTGCCGCTCTTGTTCCAAAAGGAGAGCTGGAAGGTGAAATGGGTGACAGTAAAATGGGTTTGCAGGCGCGTTTAATGTCACAGGCGTTAAGAAAATTAACCGCGACGATCAGTAAAACCAATACCATTTGTATTTTTATTAACCAGCTGCGCGAAAAAATCGGGGTGATGTTCGGAAATCCCGAAACGACAACCGGTGGCAACGCATTAAAATTTTATTCCTCAGTAAGGCTCGATATCCGCCGTATGGCCCAGATTAAAGATGGCGAAGAAGCAGTGGGCAACAGAGTAAAGGTAAAAGTGGCAAAAAATAAAGTGGCTCCGCCCTTCCGCGTAGCTGAATTTGATATTGTTTTTGGCGAAGGCATTTCAAAAACAGGAGAAATCGTTGATATGGGGGTTGAATTGGGAATAGTTCAAAAAAGCGGAAGCTGGTTCAGTTACAACAGCGATAAATTGGGCCAGGGGAGAGATACGGTAAAACAATTACTGCACGATAATCCTGAACTCGCTAACGAAATAGAATTGAAGATCCGGGAAAAGATAAAAGAAACGCAGGTTGTATAAATGCTGGTAAGTATGGGTTAGTAAATACGGATCCCGCTCGTAAAAGAGCGGGATTTTGTTTTTATACAAAGTCTGGGAAATAATTGCTATGCCTGTGTAAAATAAAAAGGGGTCTGAATAGAAATTCAACCCCGTTTTAAAATCCAATATCCTATGAAAAACCGCCGTAAAGATAACTGATAACCTTCAATTATGCAATATCACTTTCCGGTAATTTTTTATTAATTAATATTAATTTAAAATCAGTTTTTTATTAACTGTTGTAAAATGTTTCTGTTGTGGTCGTTATCAATAATTCGCAGAATGTATGTCCCCCTATCCAATGTTGAAACATCTATTACCTGTAAGCCCTGGTGCAGCTGAACATTGAGCCTTGTTATCCCTAAAGAATTTAATACCTGCATATTCACGGGGTGATCTGTCTCGACGATTAATAATTTATCTACAGGATTGGGATAAACTTTTAGCGACAGATTTTTTGAGGTACTTATTTGCAAAGATTTTGAATAAAAGAACTTTCCTGATTTATCAACATACTTGACTCTGTAAAAATTAAATCCGGAGACAGAAGCATTATCAGCGACTTCGTACTGAATATTACCAGGGGACTTTTTTATTGCGCCAATGGTTTCAAAATTATTGCCGTCTTCGCTTTTTTCTATAACAAAATAATCATCAGCACTGACGCGATCTGCCTGCCACTGCAGCAATACCCTGTTATCGTCTTTAATGGAGTAGGAGAAGTTAGAAAAAAGAGAATCCGCCTCATCAATAGAAATATTTCCTTTTGTTGAATCACTGAGCTGCTGTGCGGTAACGACAAAACAACACAGGCAAATTATTGAGGTAAGCCAAAAAAACTTCTTCATGGGATGCTTGATAATAAAACGGGGGGACGGAAATCTCGCAAGAAACAAATTTTGTGCCGATTACGTAACGACAAGTCATTCCGGTAATTTCTTTCAGAATGTTATAATCATCTTAAAAAAGAAACATTACCTTTTCACCATTGGTGTATTAATAAAAAAAGCTTCTATGCAAAATCGAAAAATGGCTGCCCGGAAAAGAATTGCCCTGGTTGCGCATGACAATAAAAAACCGGAATTGATTGAATGGGCCGTTTATAATAAAACCGCATTATCCAGGCACCGGCTTTATGCTACGGGTACAACCGGCAAATTGCTGGAAGATGCTCTTGACCAGTCCATAACAAAATTTCTCAGCGGGCCGCTTGGGGGCGACCAGCAGGTGGGCGCACGTATTTCCGAGGGCAAGATTGATGTGTTGATATTTTTTTGGGATCCTATGGAAGCCCAACCCCATGATCCTGATATAAAAGCGTTGCTGCGGTTAGGTGTAGTCTGGAATATTCCCATTGCCTGCGACCGCGCCACCGCAGATTTTATGCTTACATCTCCATTGATGTATGAAGATTACGAAGTAATAATTCCGGATTACCATACCTATATAAACCGGGCTCAGCGGGGAGCCGCAATTAATTCATCAAATAATAATATTGTTTGACCTAATTTTAGAAAGTTCAAAAAATTCAATCTCAATCAATTTTTCATGAAAAGAACTTTTCTTGCGGTGATATTATTATTCGCCCTTTCACAAAAGTCCCGGACTCAACCATTAACCGGTTTTAGTGAAACCTCATCTGCGAAACAACGGAGTGCGGAAAAACAATTTGACGATTTTCTCGATACAGCGGATATTGATCATTTTATAAAAGAAATGTCTTCGCGTCCGCATCATGTTGGCTCACCGGGAGACAAGGCCGTATCCGAATTTATTTATAACAAATACAAAAGTTGGGGTTTTGATGTAAATATCGAGACATTTTATGTTTTATTTCCCACGCCGAAAGTTCGATTGCTGGAAATGACCGGACCAAAACCGTACAAAGCTTCCCTCATGGAGCCCGCTTTGAGCGAAGACGCGACTTCCAACCAGACAAAAGAACAATTACCGCCGTTTAACTGCTATTCGCCTGACGGCGACGTCAGCGGCGAATTGGTTTTTGTGAATTATGGCATACCGGAAGATTATGAATACCTGGACCGGTTGGGCATTGACGTCAGGGGCAAAATTGTCATCGCCAAGTACGGACATTCCTGGCGCGGCATTAAACCAAAAGTTGCCCAGGAACATGGCGCAATTGGATGTATCATTTATTCCGATCCAAAAGATGACGGGTATTTTGAAGGAGATGTATATCCGAAAGGGGCATTTAAAAACGAATATGGTGTGCAGCGAGGTTCAGTGATGGACATGCCGATCTACCCCGGCGACCCGCTTACACCCGGCATTGGCGCCACAAAAGATGCAAAAAGAATTGACAGAAAAGATGCAGCCAATTTGCTTAAGATTCCCGTCCTCCCGATAAGTTATCATGACGCTACGCCACTGTTACAATCGCTCGATGGACCTGTCGCTCCCGAACAATGGCGCGGAGCTTTGCCTCTTACTTATCATATCGGACCGGGAAAAACAACTGTTCATTTGAAATTAGCGTTCAATTGGGACATCAAACCGATAAACGACGTAATTGCCACGATGAAGGGAAGCGAATATCCGGATGAATGGGTTGTGCGCGGAAATCATTTTGACGCCTGGGTAAATGGTGCCAGTGATCCGATCAGCGGGCAAGCGGCAATGCTGGAAGAAGCAAAAGCTGTCGGACAATTAGCCAAAACCGGATGGAAACCGAAACGCACCATTGTTTATTGTTCCTGGGATGGGGAAGAACCTGCGTTGCTTGGTTCGACAGAATATGTTGAACAGCACATTACCGAGCTGCAGCAAAAAGTAGTTACCTATATTAATTCCGATGGTAATGGCAGAGGCTTTTTGGGCGCTGAGGGTTCTCACGCCTTAGAACCTTTTGTCAATGAAATTGCAAAGGATGTCGTCGATCCGGAAATGGGCATCAGCATCCTGGACCGCAGAAGGTCCCGCGATTTGATATCAGCAGAAAAAGACAGCAAAAAATTACAGGAGCTGCTCAGTAAAAAGACAATGGATATCGGAGCGATGGGGTCGGGTTCAGATTATTCTCCGTTTATACAGCACGCGGGTATTCCCTCTCTCGACTTCGGATTTGGAGGGGAGGACGCAGGCGGAGAGTATCATTCAATTTATGATTCCTACGATGACTACCGTCGTTTTAAGGATCCAACTTTTATATATGGATTGATCCTGGCAAAGACAGCCGGTCGTGCAACATTGCGGCTTGCCGATGCGGAACTTGTTCCTTTTGATTTCAATTCCCTTGAAAGGACCGTCAGCAAATATCTCGCTGAATTGCTGACGCTGCTTGATCAAACCCGTGAAAATACAACTTCACAAAACAAATTGATTGCAGACCAGCAATTTAAATATGCCGGGGATCCAACAAAAAAATTATCAGCTCCCCCAATCAAAGAGGAGGTACCCTATTTAAATTTTTCATCCTTGCAAAATGCTTTGCACGACTTGGGAAAAACAACGAATGAACTTAAACAGGATTTGGGAAAAACAATTCCGGCTGCAAAACAAGACAGCATCAATAAAAAGCTTTATCAGGCGGAACAAAATCTTTTAGCCGATGATGGTTTGCCAAGAAGAAGTTGGTATAAACACACCATCTACGCTCCGGGATTTTATACAGGATATGGAGTGAAAACATTACCAGGGATCCGTGAAGCTATTGAACAACGCCATTGGAAAGAAGCACAGGACCAAATCGAAGTCGTGGCAAAAACCATCACAAAATTTAATCGTTATCTGCAGGCTATTGTAACGCAGATTCAATGAGACTCTTTAACATCATCAAATGCATTATGCATGGAAGACTGCCGATGTCTCGGGATGCAGGCAATCAGGATCTTCCCTCCGGGAACAGACTGATACCATGAAAAGTCAGGCCGTTAGGCAAAAATCACATCAGATGTTAACTAAAATTTGCCATATGGTTCGGATTTATTTCGCTAATTTTAATTCACCCTCCTCCGATTACACCAACCTCTACTGTTGAATTATTGCTGATTGAAAATTTTTCTACGATATACCAAACGTACGGTAGCGGGGGTAATTGCCTTGTTGCTTATTGCCTGGATCATCCTGTGGGCATACTTGTCCTTAAATGAAAAGGGTATCTCAGAAAAAATAAAAACCGAATTAGAAAAAAAAACGAGTGCAAAGATTTCAATTGGCGAAGTCGGCATTTCATTCCTCCATACATTTCCTTTTATTTCCTTACAGCTTTCAAAAATTGTGGTCAGAGACAGTTTGTGGGCCACCCACAAACACGATCTGCTGGATGCAGAAAAAATCTACGCGCAGATAAACCCTTTTAAGCTCTTGTTTGGACAATCCCCGTTCCGTAAACTTGTTGTGGAAAATGGCACATTTTATCTTTTTACTGATTCACTGGGTTATTCAAACATCAATATATTTCGTAAGCAGCAAAAACCGGACGAAAAAGAAAATGAAACGTATCCCGACATCGCTGCCGAGAACATGGAATTTATTGTCGAAAAAAAACTGCACAATAAATTATTCGATTTTAAAATTTACGAACTGAGTTCTTCTATAAAAAAATTCAATCATGTTCTGCTGTTTGACGCAGATATACATTTATTTGTGCGGGACATGATATTTAACCGGAAAAACGGCAGTTATCTGCATGAAAAAAAAGTTTCCGGAAATTGTTTTGCTGAATATAGTTTGAAAAGCAAAATTTTATCGTTCGAGGATATTACTTTAGCAATTGATGATCATCCCTTTTTAGTTTCGGGAAAATTCTTTACCAAATTAAACCCTGCCCCATTTGAACTTGCCATAAAAACAAAAGGCATTGATTATAAACAAACTGTTGATTTTCTCAGTGATAATCTCCGCAAAAAACTGAATGAATATAATATTGATAAGCCGATAAACCTCAGTGCCACCCTGGATGGAAGCGATCCTTTGCCTCCCAGTCCAGTCATCCATTTATCGATTGATGCCAACAATGTTACGGTGACAACGCCTTTTGAAATTTTTACAAATTGTTCTTTTGACGGTCGTTTCTTTAACAGGATGGATTCAACGAAAATGCCGCGAGATGAAAATTCTTTTTTGCGCTTCAATCATTTTTCCGGCCTGTCGGAAAATATAAAATTATACGCAGACAGTATAATTTTAAGTAACCTTGTTCAGCCTACATTGACATGCAATATTCGTTCAACGTTTGGATTGGAGTCATTAAATACGATTTTGGAAAGTAAGGATATTGACTTTGGAAAAGGAACTGCAAAACTTGATATTGTATATAAGGGGCCGGTTGAATCCGGAGACAGCATTGATGCAGACATCAATGGTAATATTTCTTTTGACAGCGCGTCAATAAAATATATGCCAAAAAACTTTTTGCTTTCGTCATGCAGCGGCAAACTGGTTTTTCAGAATAAAGATGTATTGATAGAACAACTCGTTGCGCACACAGGTTCCACTGCATTGAGAATGAATGGTGGAATAAAAAGCCTGATGTCTTTGATTGATAAGAGCCCCGACAAACTCTTTTTAAACTGGAATATTTTTTCGCCGAAAATAGACTTGCATGATTTCAAGGCATTCATGCGAAAAAGTACTAACGCATCTGCTATCGGTTCATCAAACAAAAAATCAAAAAGATTTTTTTCAAAACAGGTTTCGCAAATGGACAGTTTATTGCGAGCGTGCGATGTCCATTTGCAGGTAAAAGCAACCGCCCTGGAGTACAAGAAATTTCAGGCAACCAATATCAACGCAGCCGTTGTTTTAAAAAATAATACGATCATGTTTGACAGCGTGTCGCTCAATCATGCAAATGGTTCCATTGTGCTTTCTGGCTTTGCCAAAAACGAGGATAACAATAATTCACTGAATATACATTCGGCCATAAATAATGTGGATATCGACAAGATGTTATTTTCATTTGAAAATTTTGGACAGGATGCGATAACCGAAAAAAATATCCGAGGTAAACTGAAAGCCGATGTAAATTTTTTAGGATCGATGAATAATAACCAGGAAGTCGTGCCAGGGAGCATGGAAGGCAATGTTGAGTTCAGTTTGAAAAACGGAGAGCTGATCAATTTTGAGCCAGTCGAAAACATTTCTAAAAAGGTATTTAAGGATAGAAATTTTTCTGATGTCCGGTTTGCAGAATTAAATGACAGGTTTGACATTAAAGGATCGGCGATAAAAATAAACCGCATGGAAATTGAATCCACGGTGATCACTTTATTTGTCGAAGGAATTTACGATACAAAAAGAGGCACGGACATGAGCATTCAGGTTCCTTTGAGTAATTTAAAGGCAAGAAGCGACGATACGATACCTGCAATAAAGGGAGTGAACAGCAAAACCGGGCTCAGTGTGCGTTTACGCGCAAAGACAGGCAACGACGGAAAATTAAAAATCACCTGGGATCCTTTTAAAAAGGCGCTTAAGGACATGAAGAAAACAGAAGAAGAAAATGCATCAAAATAATTCAACCATTTTCAGCAGTAGTTGTTGTATCGTTGGCAATTATGTTAATTTTACATCCCTTCAATTTTCATGCAGTTTAATATTCATACATCGTATCAGCCGGCCGGCGATCAGCCACAGGCAATTGAGCAATTGACCGAAGGGATTAATAACGGGGAAAGATATCAAACACTATTGGGCGTTACCGGTTCGGGTAAAACATTTACCATTGCCAATGTCATTCAAAATGTTCAAAAACCGACATTGGTTATTACCCACAACAAAACGTTGGTAGCCCAGCTTTATGGCGAGTTCAAACAGTTCTTTCCGGAAAATGCCGTCGGCTACTTTGTTTCTTATTATGACTATTATCAGCCTGAGGCATACATGCCCGTAAGTGATGTATACATTGAAAAAGATCTTTCCATCAATGAAGAATTGGATAAACTGCGGTTGCAGGCGACGGCGCAGTTGCTCAGTGGCAGAAGAGATATTATCGTTGTTGCCTCGGTGAGTTGTATTTATGGTATGGGAAATCCTACTGATTATGAAAATGGGATAATCCGTATAGCTCAAAGGCAATCCATTTCCCGGCAGGGCTTTTTGCACGCACTGGTGAATTCCCTGTACAATAGGACACAAACGGATTTTACCAGAGGCACCTTTCGGGTGAAAGGTGATACGGTTGATATCAATCTTCCTTATGTTGACTTTGGTTACCGCATAACTTTTTTTGGCGATGAAATTGAAGAGATAGAGAGTTTTGACGTAAATACCGGCAAGAGAATTGGCAAAATGGACAACGCCGCAATTTTCCCTGCAAATTTATATGTTGCGCCAAAAGATATGATGCAGCAAATTCTCTATGAGATACAGGATGAACTTGCCGCACAGGTAACCTATTTCAAAAATAGCGGAAAATTTATTGAAGCACAACGATTAAGCGAGCGTGTAAATTATGACCTGGAAATGATTCGCGAACTCGGATATTGTAATGGCGTAGAAAACTATTCACGCTTCTTTGACAGGCGACATCCAGGGACGAGACCTTTTTGTTTGTTGGATTACTTCCCGAAAGATTTTTTGTGTGTGATAGATGAAAGTCATCAAACCATTCCGCAAGTGAGTGGGATGTATGGCGGAGATCGAAGCAGAAAACTGGTTTTGGTTGATTATGGTTTCCGTTTGCCTTCTGCGTTAGATAATCGTCCGTTGAATTTTCATGAATATGATTCTTTATTAAATCAAAGCATTTTCGTTTCTGCGACACCGGGCGATTATGAGCTGGAAAAAACCGGCGGAATTGTGGTAGAGCAGGTAGTGCGCCCCACGGGACTTCTCGATCCGCCAATTCAAATTCGTCCAAGCGTAAACCAAATCGACGATCTTTTAGATGAAATTGATAAGACCATAAAAAAAGGAGATCGCGTTTTGGTAACCACACTCACCAAACGAATGGCTGAAGAAATGGACAAATATCTTCATCGCATCAATATCAAATCAAAATACATTCACAGCGAGGTGCAGACCCTGGACCGGGTTGAAATTTTGAGGCAATTGCGGTTGGGAGAAATTGATGTGCTCGTCGGTGTAAACCTATTGCGTGAAGGTCTGGACTTGCCGGAAGTATCGCTTGTCGCCATCCTGGATGCAGACAAGGAAGGTTTTTTAAGAAACGAAAAATCGCTCACCCAAACTGCCGGGCGCGCAGCAAGGAATGTGGATGGGTTTGTCATATTTTATGCTGATATCATTACGGAAAGTATGCAGCGAACCATTGATGAGACCACCCGTCGCCGTCAAAAACAGGTTGCCTATAATATGGAACATGGCATTACACCGGCAACCATAATAAAATCAAAACAACAGGTTTTTGCACAAACTGCTGTGCTCGATATAAAAAATTATGATCCAAAAAATCCTTATGCCATTGCACCGGATGAAGATTTAGTAACCATTCCGGCAGAAGACCAGGAAACATATAAGACCATTCCGCAAATGGAAAAAGCCATTTCGAAAATTAAAAAGGAAATGGAAAAGGCTGCGCGTGACCTGGACTTTATGGAAGCCGCACGTTTGCGGGATGAAATGTTTCTGCTCCAAAAGAACCTTGAAGCCATGAAGTGATTCATAAACCCTCGGGAACGAGGCCTTATTATTTTTATTGTACTGTCTTTCAAAAATTTACCCTTAGTCCCATCGTTTTTTTTCCCCGGCACATTGCAATATAAATAACCTCGCGTCGTTTTAATAGCGAACGCCTAAATCCAAATACTATGGGAAACCCCTACCGTAAACTATTTAATTTATTCGCATTCTCATTACTCGCATTTGCTGTTTACATCAATTTCTTTCGCAGCGACAATAACCAGTTGCCGGAAAGAAAAATTCCTTTTGGACAAGCAAATATTTCTGTTCCACAAAAATCAATGCTTACATCTGATGCCAACAAAATGCCTTTGGCAAAAGTGGAAAAGAAAAATTAACGGCGCTTACCTCTGAAATTTATTGTTTTCCAAAGCTTTTCTGAAACGGCTATTGGAATTTATTACCTTAGCTGAATGGGTAAAAAGCTATTTCTTCTTGACGCAATGGCGCTGATATTCCGTGCCTATTATGCATTGATTCGCAATCCGCGCATTACTTCAAAAGGACGGAACACAAACGCGCAATTCGGATTCACCACAACACTGGTAGACCTTATCAATAATCAGCATCCAACGCACATGGCCGTTTGCTTTGATACGCACGCACCTACTGAACGCCATACTGATTTTGCTGACTATAAAGCAAACCGCCAGGAAGCCCCTGAAGACCTGCTCAGCGCGCTGCCGGATATTAAATCCATTGTTACCGGTTTCAATATTCCTGTTGTTGAATTAGATGGCTTTGAAGCAGATGACATCATTGGCACATTAAGCAAAAAGGCTGCCGCGGCAGGATATGAAGTGTATATGGTAACGCCCGACAAAGATTACGGGCAATTGGTTTCTGAAAAAATAAAAATTTACAAACCGCCATACCAGGGTGGGACTGTTGAGATTATCGGACCCGAAGAAGTTTGCGAAAAATGGAACATAAAAGAAGTGTCGCAGGTTATTGATATTTTGGGGTTGATGGGCGATGCCGTGGATAATATACCCGGCATTCCGGGCGTGGGAGAAAAAACTGCAGCGAAATTATTAAGTGAATATGAAACCCTGGAAAACGTCCTGGAAAATGCAGAAAAAATAAAGGGAGCATTGGGGGAAAAAGTAAAGGCAGGAAGGGATCTTGCAACAATGAGTAAAAAACTCGCAACGATAATCGTTGATGTTCCCGTAGAATTTCACGAAGAAAATTTCAGGCTGAAAGAATGGGATAGAACGATCTTAAAAGACGTTTTTGCAGAACTTGAATTCAAAACGCTCGGCAAAAGAATTTTAGGGGAGGACTTCAATGTTTTTGCCGGTCCTCCGACCGGTGTACAAACAGATTTGTTTGGTGCCCCTGTGGAAACAAAAACAGAAAAACCCGAGCCAAGAAATCAACCCGAAAATATCGAGGAGACCCAACCCGGTGAAGGGATAATTGCCAGCAGGAATATCCAGAACACACCTCATACTTATTACACGATAAGCGGCGAAAAAGAAATTGACGATCTCATTGGGAGATTATCTTCGCAAAAAGAAATATGTTTTGATACGGAAACAACAGGTATTGATGCCAATGATGCAGAATTAGTAGGCCTCAGTTTTTCAACCAAACCCGGCGAAGCCTATTATGTTCCTTGTCCGCCGGACCAGGAAGAAACAAAAAAAATTCTTAATCAATTCAACCTGCTTTTTAAACGGCCGGGAATAACATGGGTCGGGCAGAATTTAAAATATGATATGCTGATGATGAAATGGTATAATGAAGAATTGAAAGGAGATATTTTCGACACGATGCTTGCCCACTATGTTATTGAGCCCGATGGAAAGCGCAGCATGGACTTGCTGAGCGCGCAATATCTCGGCTATGAGCCGGTCCATATAGAAGAGTTAATTGGTAAGAAAGGGAAAACCCAGGGAAATATGCGCGATGTAGAAATAGAAAGAATTAAAGAATACGCCGCGGAAGATGCGGACATCACCCTTCAACTGAAACATGTTTTTGTTCCCTTGTTAAAAGAAAAATCCGTGGAGAAAGTTTTTGCCGAGGTGGAAAATCCATTGGTGAAGGTATTAACCGATATGGAATTTGAAGGAGTCAGAATCGATGAAGATTTTTTAAAAGAATATTCAAAACAATTGGAAAGGGATGCAAAAATTGCAGAGGATAATGTGTATAAACTGGCAAAAGAACAAGCGGGCGTAGGACCATTCAATCTTTCGTCTCCCAAACAACTGGGTGAAGTGCTTTTTGATCATTTGAAACTCGATCCAAAAGCAAAAAAAACCAAAACCGGGCAATATGCAACGGGTGAAGATGTGTTGTTAAAGCTCTCCCACAAGAGCAAGATCGTTGAAGACATTCTGGCTTATCGAGAACTGACTAAGTTAAGATCGACTTATGTAGACGCGCTGCCGGTTATGGTTAACCGAAAAACAGGAAGGGTGCACACCTCATACGCACAGGCTGTTGCAGTGACGGGAAGGCTTTCAAGCAATAATCCAAATCTTCAAAATATCCCGGTTCGGACTGAACGGGGAAGAGAAATCAGGAAAGCATTTATTCCGCGTGATGATAAACATATTCTTCTGTCCGCCGATTATTCCCAGATCGAATTACGCATTGTCGCGGCCATAAGCGGTGATCCGGCTATGTGCGAGGCTTTTAAACAAAATAAGGATATTCATACGGCAACCGCGGCAAAGGTGTACAATGTTGATGAAAAAGATGTTACCAAGGAAATGCGTTATAAGGCAAAAAGCGTAAACTTCGGTATTATTTATGGACAAGGCGCTTTTGGTTTGGCAGATAACCTGGGAATCAGCCGCAGCGAAGCCAAAGAAATCATTGATAATTATAAAAAACAATTTGCCAATATCCAGAAATATATGGATGATACCATAAATTTTGCGCGCGAACATGGATACGTGCAAACATTAATGGGCAGAAAACGTTGGTTAAAAGATATCAATAGCGCCAATTTTACCGTTAGAGGTTTTGCTGAACGCAATGCCATCAATTCTCCGATACAAGGAACGGCTGCGGATATGATCAAACTGGCGATGATAAAAATTCATGACTCGTTTAAACAAAACAAATTTGCTTCAAAAATGATTCTTCAGGTGCATGACGAATTGGTTTTTGATGCGCCGATTGAAGAATCCGAACAAATTAAACCCATAATCCTCAATTGTATGCGAGGGGCGCTATCGCTGCCAAACGGAGTTCCGGTAGAAGCAGAGGTCGGCTGGGGAATTAATTGGTTAGAAGCGCATTAAATTTCCACATTAACATATCCTTTGTATTTAAAAAACAAACTTTAGTGTTTATGGATAGTCCTACACAAGCAATTTTTAGTTATCATGACCAAAATTTTTACACAAAAAGTATATTTACATATTAAATTTTTACATATGAAAATTCTCCAAATTGGCTTATCTCTTTTATTCAGCACCATTTTGTTTGGCGCTGCAAGAGCAGATGATCAATGGCCGCAAACCATAACTGCTTCTGATGGAACAGTGATAAAAATCTATGAACCGCAGCCCGAATCATTCCAGGGTGATGTGCTAAAAGCAAGATCTGCGATATCCATTTTAGAAAACGGTCAGAGCGATCCCACATTTGGTACATTTTGGGAAATTGCTACTGTTCAGACAGACCGGGATAACCGGCAGGTAAATATTGAGTCAGTAAAAGTTCCAAACCTCAAACTTCCCGGTGA
This sequence comes from Puia sp., assembly GCA_035308805.1. Lineage (GTDB taxonomy): Bacteria > Bacteroidota > Bacteroidia > Chitinophagales > Chitinophagaceae > Puia. Next base: position 15,375 of record DATGFZ010000225.1, read on the forward strand.
TCTGGATGCCAACAAAATAAGTTACCTGAAAACAACTCTTGAAACCGAAATTCCAAGACTCAGCATCAACCTGTCTTTGGATAATGTTCTTGCTTCCTTGGATCAGAACGCTGAAGAAAAAAAGTTGTCCAAGGATTTAAACAACAATCCTCCGAAAATTTATTATGCGAACAAACCTTCTCTGCTGGTAACTATTGATGGTCAGCCAAAGATTCAGCATAACAATAATTGGAACGTGGATGTTGTTGTCAATACGCCTTTCACGATCGTAAAATATAATGATGGCAATTATTATTTATATGGAGGAAAACATTGGTATATGGCGCAGTCAGCAACCGGACCTTTTGCCTATACAGATAATGTGCCGCCGGCATTTGGACAAATTGAAACCGCTGTCAATAATGCAAATACAGATCCCGGTTACACGGATTCAGCATCTGCCCAAAGTGATGTTATTTCTGATATCCTGGTCAGCACCACACCTGCAGAACTTATCCAGACAAACGGACAAGCAAGCTGGGAGCCGGTTCAGGGAACAAATCTTTTGTATGTAAGCAATTCTCAAAACGATATTTTTTTGGACCAGGGTACTAACCAATATTATGTTTTGCTATCCGGCCGTTGGTATAAATCTCCCAACGTGCAGGGACCATGGCAATTTGTTGCTGCCAATGCCTTGCCCCAGGATTTCGCAAAAATACCCGAAGGTTCTCCGAAAGACAATGTACTGGCCAGCGTTGCCGGAACGGATGCTGCCCGTGAAGCCGTGCTGGATGCTCAAATTCCGCAAACGGCCAAAGTTGACCGGCATAATGCAACGGCCAATGTCACTTATGATGGAAATCCTGATTTCCAAAATATTCAGGGCACAGATATGCAATATGGCGTGAACACCCCAAATTCAGTCATCAGATTTCATGGAAGATTTTATTGCGTGGACAACGGGGTTTGGTTCGTGTCCGAAAATGCGCAAGGACCCTGGACCGTATGTACAGAGAGACCTGACGAGGTGGATATGATCCCGCCGAGCTGCCCGGATTACAATATGAAATATGTCGACATTTATGACGTAACACCGGATTATGTCTATATGGGCTATACACCGGGTTATCTTAATACCTATGTGTATGGTCCTACAGTTGTATACGGAACGGGATTTTATTATGATCCCTGGTGGGGTTCATATTATTATCCACGCCCATATACCTGGGGATTTGGAATGAATTACAATCCATGGTTCGGCTGGAGTTTTGGATTTGGCTATGGATTTGGCTGGTTTAACGTAGGTTTTGGCGGCGGCATTTGGGGCGGATGGCGCGGTGGATGGTGGGGACCTGCAGTATATCATCCAGCTTATCGCTGGGGCGGTGGCCGTTTCGGTTACAGCACGGCATATTATGGTAACCGCATTGGCGTCAACAGGGCCATTATCAGAAACAATGTTCGTTACACCAATAACATTTACCACTATAATCACAGTGTGGTAACAGCCAATAATGCACGTTTCGCCAATGGGGCAAACAGAAATAATTTTAATCGTGCCGGCAATGCGGTAAACAATCCGAACAGGCCTGGGGTTACCAGAAATGGATTTTCCAATAACGGACTAAATAACCGGGCAAATACCCAAAATGTAAGATCTCCGAATAATGTTACCACCGACAGGTCCGGAAATGTTTTTCAAAGAAATACGCAAGGTCAGTGGCAGCAGCGCCAGCAGAGACAATGGCAACCTGTTAATAATAACCAACAAGTGCAAACCCTGAATCGCCAGCAGCAGATGCGCGACAGAGGGCAAACACGCACCCAGAATTTCCAGGCTACACGCCAAAGTTTTAGCCGTCCGAGCGGGGGCGGCGGAAGTACCAGATCAGGCGGCAGCGGGGGTGGTGGCCGTTCCGGGGGTGGCAGGAGAAATTAAAAAATAATTTTTAAAAATAATGAGCGCTTACATGGCGCTCTTTATTTTTGCATCAATCACCATGCATATTCCGGATTATTTAAATGCCTTTCGCCAAATCAGCATGCGATATGTTATCATCGCGGGCATAGGTTTTATTTTGTTTTATATCCTTTTTAAAAAAAAATGGGCGTATAGGAAAATCCAAACCAAATATCCAAGGCTAAAAGATTATTTGCGTGAAATGGGGTTTTCTTTTTTTACCATGTCCCTGTTTGCATTGGTTCCGTTGATTTTTATCCGGAATAAATCCGTTGTGGTCCACACCACATTTTATACAAGGATCGATCAACATGGTTGGGTTTATTTTTTTCTTGCGTTTCCCCTGATGTTTATCATCCATGACACCTATTTTTATTGGATGCACCGGTTGATGCATCACAAAAAAATATTCAGGTTGTTTCATCTCGTCCATCATCAATCAATCAATCCGTCACCGTGGGCTGCCTACGCGTTCCATCCGTTGGAAGCGGTGATTGAAGTGGGGATATATCCCCTGTTTCTATTTACTCTTCCCATTCATTATTTACATTTTTTCATTTTCTTTTTGCTTTCACTGATTTATAATGTTTACGGACATCTGGGGTTTGAACTATATCCAAAAGGTTTCAGCAACAATCGGGTTGGTAAATGGATAAACACGTCGGTAAATCACAATCAGCACCATCAATATTTCAAAGGGAATTATGGCTTGTATTTTTTGTTTTGGGACAGAATGATGGGAACAATCCGCGATGATTATGATCAAAAATTCAGGGAAGTGAATGCGCGCAAAAAAATAATTGCCGTCACCAGTTAGATGCATTTCCTTTTTCTCGTCCAACCATCCGCACAAATCCTTCTGCGGCTTTCACGCCCATTTCCACTCCCCGAAATTTTTCCATGATCTCATGTCCGCAACCATAGATTCCCGGTGGATCCTGGCTCAGGTGGCAATAAACGGCTTTGCGCTTTTGCTCCTGTGTTGCGGTAATATCAATATAATCGGTTGGTTTGAAAGTTAAGGTTTGCTCTCCGGTGCAAACTTCAAAAAAATAAAGATCAAATTTTTGTTCAGCACGAATCCAGCATTGGATGCTCAGCAGGGCTGCGACCTGATGGTCTTTGTGTGCGTCTATCGGCCAATGTGTAAAAACAATATCCGGCTTTTGTTCTCCAAGAATGGTTTGTAATTTTTTTACCCAGTCATTGGTTATGATGGTGTCGCCATCGGTTTGTCCTGCGAAAATTGGCTTTGCTTTTAATATTTTACACGCTGCGATCGCTTCACTGGTTCTTATTGTTGCAGCTTCGTCGTTTGTTTTTCCGGGAATTCCCGCTTCCCCCCTGGTTAAATAAATAATGGTTATTGCATGCCCTGCGGCAGCAAGCTTTGCCAAGGTACCGCCACAGCCGCTTTCAGGGTCATCGGGGTGTCCCCCGACGCAAACGACTTTCATTGGTTTTGTTTCTTCTGAAATTTTTTTGCTTAAAACAGCAGGCAAAGACAAGATGCCCATTCCGGAAAGAGAAGTTTTTACAAACCCACGGCGAGATGAATTTTTCATGCAGGTAGTTTATCGACAGGAAAGATAGAAAAATTAGGCGCTGAAAATTGCCAGATTTATATTTTATTTGAAAATGGAGTTTGCGATTTTCGGTTTACCTTGCACATCCTTTAAAAAGAAACAAATATTATGGAATATAGTAAAATTGTTGCCGTAACCGGCCTGCCATCTTTGTTCGAATTGATCAGCAGCAAAGCCGATGGCGCTATTGTCCGCTCACTGGATGATAAGACCACAAAATTTGTTTCCAGCAGAATTCATAAAATGACGCAACTGGAAACCATTGAAGTATTCACTACGAAAGACAATGTAAATCTTGTTGAAGTTTTTAAATCCATGGAAGGTTCCGGGGAGAAATTACCGGATGAAAAAGACAATGCTGAATTAAGCAAGTATTTCAAGAAAGCATTTCCGGATCTTGATTTTGAAAAAGTATACGCCAGTGATATGAAAAAAATGGTGAAATGGTTTGCCGTGTTGAAAGCCAATGACATTGAATTGGCCTTGAGTGAGCCACCTGCCGAAGAACCGGTTATTGAACAAAAGAAAGAAGAACCGGTTGTCAAAAAGAAAAAAGAGGAAAAGGCAGTTGTTCAGGAGGAAAAAAAGGATTCCAAAGTTCAAAAAGAAACGCCACCCAAAAAGAAAACCACCCCTGCAAAAAAAGAAGCTGAGCCAAAAGAAGAAAAAGGGAAAGCTAAAAAACCAGCAGCGACCAAAAAAACCCCGGCAAATCCTAAAACAAAAAAGAAATAAGGAAAATAATAATGAAGTATAGCGCCGACATTAAAAAACCGGAAAGATATTTTTTACCCGAAGACTTTATCATCACCACCTGGGAAAACCTGGAACCTTATTTTAAAGATCTTGCTGAAAGAAAAATTGTGTCGAAGAACGATTTGGAAAAATGGCTTAAGGATTCCAGTGAACTGGAAGCCGTAATCAGCGAGGATATGAGCTGGCGCCAGATCCGTATGACATGCGATACAGAAAACAAATCTTTGGAAGAAGCATTTGTTTTTTTTATGACAGAAATCCAGCCCAAAATTCAGCCCTATGCCGATCAGCTCAACCGGAAATTAATGGATTGCTCCTTTACTGAACAATTGGATAAGAATAAATATTTCACCTACCTGCGTTCGATCAAAAAAAACATTCAGCTTTTTAGAGAAGAGAATATTCCGTTATTTTCCGAGCTCAGCATTTTGGGTCAGCAGTATGGGGTTATTTCGGGAAAGATGACCGTGCAAGTTAACGGTAATGAATATACACTGCAGCAGGCAAATAAATTTTTAAAAGATCCTGACAGAGGTCTTCGGGAGGATGTTTACCGCAAAATCCAGGAAAGGAGACTGCTGGACAAAGATCAGCTGAATGAATTGTATTCAACTTTGATCGCAAAAAGAAATCAGGTGGCGTTGAATGCAGGATTTAAGAATTATCGCGATTATAAATTCATTGAGCTTGGTCGTTTTGATTATACCAAAGAAGATTGTTTTGCATTTCATGATGCGATAAAAACTTATGTATTACCGTTGGTTGATATCATCAACGAAAACCAAAGAAAGAAACTGCAATTGGATAAACTTCGACCATGGGATGGTGAAGCCGAGCCGATAGGAACCGAGCCGCTTCATCCTTTTCAAAACGGAAGTGAATTGCTAAATAAATCAATTTCGTGTTTTCAGCATCTTGATCCATTCTTCGCGGATTGTCTTTCCACCATGAAAGAAATGAATCGCCTCGACCTTGAAAGCAGGAAAGGAAAGGCTCCGGGGGGATACAATTGTCCGTTAGCAGAAACAGGGGCGCCTTTTATTTTCATGAATGCAGCCGGACAAATGAATGACGTCACCACCATGGTCCATGAGGGCGGGCACGCCGTCCAGTCTTTTCTTACCCATGGTCTTGAATTGAGTGCGTTCAAAGATTACCCGATGGAAATTGCCGAAGTCGCAAGTATGGCTATGGAGTTATTTAGCATGGATCACTGGGACGTTTTTTTTGATAACAAGGAGGAGTTGCAACGCGCAAAGGAATACCAGCTGGAGAGAGTGATAACTGTTTTTCCCTGGATCGCCATTATTGATAAATTTCAACACTGGGTTTATGAAAATCCCCAGCACGATCTTGAACAAAGAAAGAATAAATGGACTGAGATCGCTGTTGAGTTTTCTTCTCAGATCACTGATTGGACCGGATTAGAACAGTACAGGCATTTTAGCTGGCAAAGGCAATTGCATTTGTTTGAAGTTCCTTTTTATTATATCGAATATGGAATTGCTCAACTGGGCGCGATCGGTTTATGGATGCAATTCAAACAGAATAAGCATAAGGCTTTGGAAAATTATATTGCCGCGCTAAGTCTCGGTGGAACCAAAACCCTTCCGGAACTCTATGAAGCTGCCGGTTTACAATTTGATTTTTCCGGTGATCACATCAAGACATTGATGGGTTTTGTTCACGATGAAATGAATAAGATCTATAACAAGACTGCTTGATAATTTTTATGTTGAGAATTTATTTCAGAACATTATATTTGCATTAATGGTTAAACGCCGCGAGTAATTGCGGTTGTTTAATAAAAAAGCTACTAATCAGAACCTTAACCAAAAGTCCCGTTGTTTCTACATCGGGGCTTTCTTTTTCTGACAATGTTTGCAAATTCCATTCACCACCACTTCAACTTTTGTAGCAATAAAATGATCAGGCAATTTTATCGATGGGGCGGAGATATTGTCCATGCAGGTAGTGGTTCCGCACCTGATGCAAACAAAATGAATGTGATTGTCGTGATGATGACCTTCAGTACAATTGTCTTTACACAATGCATACAAGATCGAATTATCCGCAGTCGGAATGCTATGTATAATTCCTTTTTCAACAAAAGACTGAAGTGTTCTGTAAACAGTAACGCGATCAAATTTTTCCCCGGCTTTTTTTTCGATATCTCCGTGTGACAATGCGGAAGAATGTTCAAGAAATAATTCCAATATTTTTTTTCTGCCGCTTGTTACACTAAGGTTATTCCTTTTCAGAATGGAATCTATTTGCGCTTGCATAATAATTAATTTAATCAAAAGCCAAACCGGAGATATGAGAAAGCATTTCGTTTTGTATCTCTTCCCTGAACATTTACGTTCCAAGATTCGTCAATGAACGTTGTTGCCATTCAAGGGACTGGAAAAATGATTGACCCCTGGTTTTTCTTTCAACAGTTTTTCTATATCGGTTTTCAATTCGGCAATTTCATCTTTTTTTAATCCATCCGCAATTTTTCTGACCTCGCCATTTTTATCAACCAAGGCAAAAAATTGCGTATGTATAAATTGTTTGTTGATGTCTTCATCATTATTTTTTGGATCGTCAAGCAAATAACTCACACGGGCTGCATGGTACAAACTATCTTTTTCCCCGGTTAAGAACAACCACGTTTTTGAATCGGCGTGCATGGAATCTGCGTACCATTTCATTCTGGCAACATCGTCTGTTTCCGGATCGACCGTATGGGAAAGAATGCGAAAATCCGGCTCATCCTTAAAATCGGTGTAAATTCCTTTCATGTTATTATTCAGCTTCGGGCAAATTCCTTTACAGGTAGTAAAAAAATATTCCGCAACATATACTTTGCCTGCGACATCTTTTTGTGAAATCATTCTTCCATCCTGGTCCGTGAAAAAAAATGGTTGTACTTCATTCAGCACGGGCAATTTCACATCGCCATAACCAGGAATGATTTTTGTAAGCGTTACATAAAATACCACAAACAGCACTACAAAAAAACCAATATAGAAGATCATTTTTCTTCTCATAAAACCTATTGCTTAACTGCCCGCGAAGTTAGCATTCCATAAAAGATAACATCAGCAATTATTAATGGTTTAACATTTTGCAACCTTATTGCAATTCAGGCTTTGTCATATGGGAAGAAATAGTGAGGAGAACCGAAGCTTTGTTGGCATATAGGGTTCATTGCGCGGTACCTCCGGCTGTGGGTCAGGGTTCATTTTTTTGGCATGCATATCATTCAGCATCATTTGTTTGTGACTTCATGATCGGATTAACCTTCGCAGGGGCAAAGCTTGTGCCGCGTGCCATCTTATCCCCATCATCCGTAGTTTATCGCGGGCATCGTTTTCCGGGCAGGTAAAGGTTCTGTATTGGCTAATCAATGCACGGGGAACCTTTATGAACTTTATTTTTTTTCCGTTGCCCTCATTTTCATCCTATTACCCACGTTCACATTTTCCATAAGGGTCCCCAAAGTACCCCTGCAAAATCCCAAGAAATAATTGCCTTGTTTCCCGATTTCAAAAACAATCAGGCGTTGAAATTGTTACTTTTGTATTCTTAAACCAAGCATAATGATTAAAACAGGCAACACGCTGATCAGCATATATACGGAAATGACGCCGAATCCTGAAACAATGAAATTTGTGGCGAACAAATTGTTATACCCGGGAAAAAGCATCGATTTTGCCGATGTTGAAAGTGCAAAACCGTCTCCCCTGGCAACTGAGCTTTTTGGGTTTCCTTTTATCAAAAGCGTTTTTATTGCGAGTAATTTTGTTACGCTTACAAAAACGGCTGAAACCGATTGGGACGACATCATTTCAACCATCAGGCAGTTTTTGAAAGAATATTTGGAAGAAGGAAAAACGGTTCTTAATGAAGAAGAAATCATAGTGGTAAAAAAAGAAGGAAATGTAATCGATGCTGATGACGACGATGTAGTAAAACGAATTAAAGAATTGTTGGAAAGCTATGTTAAACCGGCTGTGGAAATGGATGGTGGGGCGATACAGTTTAAAAGCTATAATGACGGAACCGTGAACCTGATGTTGCAGGGGTCCTGCTCCGGCTGTCCTTCGTCCATGATCACCTTGAAAGCCGGCATTGAAGGAATGATGAAAAGAATGATTCCCGAAGTAAAAGAAGTAGTGGCAGAGGCAGAATAGTCGGCTGGACGACGCAGGCAAAAACCCAGAGGCTCCATTACCGGAGCTTTTTTATTTTACCTATTTTTGAAAGAAGAGTTCCTGCTCGATTTAAAATTCGGGCAATCAAATACGGATCATCACCAGGCCAAAACCATCTACATGTTGCTGGAAATTTATAATCAGTTCATGCAAGAAATAAGAAACACAAGCTTGCTTGAATTTATTGCGGTGGTTTCGGGCATTGCCAGCGTTTGGTATTCGCGTGGGGAAAATATTTTGGTTTATCCCGTCGGGCTTGTTAATACCATCATTTATATTTTCCTAAGCCTGAAAGGTTCGTTGTTCGGGGAAGCAAGCGTGAATTTATATTACACTGTGATGAGCATTTACGGGTGGATACTGTGGGCAAAAAAGGATCAGCAACGGCATCATGTTGTACAAATCACTTTTTCATCAGTCAGAGAATGGATCCATCAATTATTATTTTTCGCAACATTTTATATTGTCATCTTCTTTTCACTTTCTTACCTGAAAAACAATTTCTCAACGGGTGCCATTCCCTGGGCTGATGCTTTTGCATCATCGACCGCATTTACCGGGATGTGGCTTATGGCAAAAAAGAAAGTGGAAAGCTGGTATTGGTGGATCGCGACCAACATTGCATCCATTCCCTTGTACTTTGTAAAACAATATGCATTTACCAGCGTATATTATTTGATATTGCTGATATTGGCGGTGATGGGATTATTCAGCTGGCAACAGAAAGCAAAACATGCCATCTCCTAGAAAAATTGTCATCATTGGGCCTGAATCAACGGGGAAAAGCAGCTTGTGTGAAGAGCTTGCGCGGCATTATCAAACGCAATGGGTCCCGGAATTTGCCAGAGAATACCTACTCGCCGGCTCCAAGGAATATACCTACACTGATCTGCTCACTATCGCAAAAGGACAAATTGCCAGGGAAGATGAAATGAACTCAAGGTCAATAGCCGAAAGCTTACCGCTTGTGTTCATAGATACCGACATGTACGTGATGAAAGTATGGTGTGAATTCGTTTTTGGAAAATGTCATCCATGGATCATCGACCGGATTGTTGAAAGAAATTACGATTTATACCTGTTATGCAATACCGATCTGCCATGGACAAAAGATGAATTGCGCGAATACCCTGACCCCGCAACAAGGGAAAAATTATTTCGCATGTACAAAGACATCCTGGTCAATCAGGATACGCCGTGGGTTGAAATCAAAGGTCTCCGGGAAGGCCGTACTCAGCACGGCATTGAAGCGATCAGTTCTTTTCTACTGAAGTAATTTTTGAATATCATCGTCATCCTGCAGGTGATTCATTTGGTTTAGTACCCAGGGATACCTGGTCGCCACATGGTTTGATAAGGGCTTTATCGTATATACTTTGGGGTTGGGCATGCCGGAAGCAATCAATGAGGATTCCTGCCGGGTAAGGCTTTTGGCATGTTTTCCAAAATAATATTCAGCCGCTGCCTGGATTCCAAAAACTCCTTTTCCCATTTCGCTCACGTTGAGGTAAACTTCCAATATTCTTTTCTTTCCCCAAATGATTTCGATCATAAAAGTGAAATAAGCCTCCAGGCTTTTTCTGACCCATCCGCGTCCCTGCCACAAAAAGACATTTTTTGCAACTTGCTGGCTGATGGTGCTGGCTCCGTGGAGTGATTTACTTTTTTGATTATGCTTCATGGCTTTTTCAATGGACTTGAAATCAAACCCGTCATGATCAGGAAATAATTGATCTTCAGAAGCGATCATGGCAAGTTTTGCATATGGAGAAATTTCTTTCATGCCAACATATTGTCTTTTTAACCCATCACCAGCCACAAAACTTGCGAGTTGCGTAAATGTAACCGGTGGATTGACCCACTTCAATAAAAGAATATAAAATAACTGGAGGCAAAATAAAAAGATGAAAACACGCTTGAATATTTTCCAGGATTTTTGCAGAATTTTATTTGTCTTGGACGCCATCGGAAAAATTAATGATCATTTTTTATCCAGGTCGAGTGCAAGATATTCAAGTGCAAATTTATTTCCGAGATGGTATGTTTTAAAACGGCTTTTTGTTAATAAAAAACCACCTGCCAAAAGTGCGGTTGCGGTGATAATGCTTCCGGATGTATACCATGATTTTGCCTTATCGCCCCGGTAGGCTCCGTTGACCGCATTCAACAACAGAACTCCGCCGCCGGCGATCATCAGCAAAATGCCGTCTTCTGTGTAATTCAAGCCCTTTCTTTCTGCTTTTATCGTGGCGATTTCTTTATAATGAAAAGGAAAATCATTTACAAAGATACTGTCGTGCCGAACTGCGGTAATCAAGCCGTCAAACCATTGATGATAAATTGTTTCAAAGGTAATTTCCATTCCTGTTGCATAAGTTTTTACATTTTCTCCATGCTTTTCCAATATCACTACATTGGTTTGCGCACCAAGACGGACGACCATTAAGCTGAAAAAAATAATTAGCAATTTTTTCATGCTGCAATTAATTACTCAAACTTACAAACAGGAATTGCAAGTATTTTGTTAACACTATGATTTATGTGTAATAAAAATTACGCCCCATGCCAGTACCACCCCGAATCCAATTAAGATTATCCCTGAAATTTTATTAATGATAGAAAGGTTGTGCAGCGTCAGCCGCTTACCGAGTTTACCGGCCATCATTACTTTACCGACATCTGCCGCCATATTTACCAAAAGACAGACTGAAAAAATGATGATGCGTTGCCGAAAAGTGTGCGTGATTGATAAAACCGTTGCATTACCCAGCCAAAAAATGATCACGCCCGGATTAAGTGTATTGATAATGAATCCCGAAGCGAAAATTTTTGCCATGTCCCTTTTCCGAAATCGTAATGTCTCGCCATTTGCCGTGTTGGTAAGGTGCACCTTTTTAAAAAAAACAAAAAAAACTCCCATGGCGATCAAAAAAATACTTCCCCCGATTCCGATTTCTCTTTTATGTTCGAGCAATTCCGCAACCAGTGATGTGAAAGCATTGCTGAGCGAAACCAACATGATATCACTCAGCCAGACGCCTGCAACAAAACTTAATCCACCCTTGTACCCATTGGTTAAACTTTGTTTAATGATGGTAAAAATAATGGGACCAACTGATAAGACCAGAACAAATCCAAGAGCAAGACCTTTCAATATATCCTGAAGCATTATGGAGCTTTTTAATAACGAATATCTTATCCGGCTTACAAGTTCTGAAAAAAAAGCTTACTGAAAAAGCTATTGATAATTTATATGCGAGTCTCCCTTTAATTAATATTTTTCTGCTAATAAAAATTTCTTCCAGTCGTTCAACATATCGCCTTTTAACACGCGCGGAAATTTATGCTGGCCGCCAAGTTTTCCTTTCACTTGCAGGAATTTCATGAACGCAGATGCGGGTAATACTTTTACATAAATATCTTTTAGAGCACTTGTTCTTTCTACTGCATAATCATCATTGAGTTTTTTTAATTCCTCATCGATTTTTTTTCCCAACAAATCTGAATCCACCTGATTGTCGCTTGCCACATACCATTGATGCGCAAAAAATAACCCATGCGGGACACCGGCAACCGTAAATTCAGGAATAGAAATGTTGAATTCTGCCGCTGCTGATTGAAGAGCTTTGTTCATGTTATCAATGCTCAGGTGTTCACCAGTCAGGCTCAGGTAATGTTTGATGCGACCGGTGATAATAATTTCGCAATGTTTTTTATCCGTGAATTGAACCGTGTCGCCTATCAGGTACCTCCACGCTCCGGCGCTCGTGCTCAATACAACGGCATAATCTTTATGTTCTTCCACTTCATGGATCATCAAAACTTCAGGATTATCCGCAAGATTTCCATCCTCATCAAAATTCTTTTCGTTGAAAAGAATGAATTCCAAAAAAATATGTTCGGCCGTTACCAGCCGCATGCTTTTTGTGTATTGACGGTCCTGGTAAGCTATAAATCCCTCTGACGCCAGGTAAGTTTCTATGTACGTGATGGGCTTACCCAATAATTTCTCAAATCCTTTTTTATAAGGCTCGAAAGAAACCCCGCCATGAACATAAAATCCAAGATTGGGCCACAGTTCGTGAATATTTTTGAGATCGTATTTTTCAATAATTCTTTCAATGCACAATTGAATCCATGCAGGTACGCCGACAATAAAGCCAATGTCCCAATTCGGAGCTTGCTTGACCACGGCTTCAATTTTTTTATTCCAGTCTTTTGTTTTGGCAATTCTTTTTCCCGGTTTATAAAATGGCGCAAACCAAAACGGAAGTTTTCTTGCAGAAATTCCGCTCAGATCGCCTGCATAGAAACCTGAACCTTTTTGCAGGTCCGTACTTCCACCAATCATCAACCAGCCTTTACTGATGCTTTTAACAGGAATATCGTGGTAGGTCCTCAACGACAGCAATTGTTTTATCATAACCATCCTGTTGCCCCGGAGAAGGTCGCTGGTAATCGGGATAAATTTGCTTGCCGATTCTGATGTGCCGGAACTTAATGCATAATATCTTATTTTTCCCGGCCAACATACGTCGGGTTTCCCCTTTAGTGTTTTATACCACCATTCCTTATAGATCCTGTTGTAATCGAAAATGGGAACAAGCTCCTGGAATTTTTTTTCCGGACTTTTTGAAAACAATATCTTGTCAAACTGATAATGCTGTCCAAATTGTGTGAAACGAGCTTTTTTCATTAATCTTTTCAATACCCTTATTTGCTGTTGCTGGGGAGATTTTTGGCGCAACCGCAATGCTTTTGAAACCGAAGAGGGCAATTGAATTTCAATTAACGCCATCAGGCCTTTATTAGAGTTTTTCAAAATTAAGGTAATAAAATGTAAGAAATATGTCAACCTTATTGGTGAAAACCGCCAATATTTTTTCGCGGTTATTCAACCTGCCATGACAACCTTTACTATCTTCGTGCAGCCTTTAAAAATAAATTATGCAAAGAAGAAGATTTGTAAAATCGTCCCTGCTTGCCGCATCCGCACTTTCTGTCAGTACCATGGGTCTTGCTCATGATGAGCATCCTCCCGGTAAAAAATCCTTGTTTGAATTAAGAGAGTATGAAGCGCATTTTGGAACGAACGAAAATGATCTCCACCTATATTTTCAAAACGCACTTATTCCCGCACTCAATAGATTCGGAGTAAACAATTGTGGTGTATTTAAAGAAACGAGCAAATCCGATCCGGCAAAGATTTATTTACTTATTCCCTATCCGTCCTGGGAAGATTTTCCGGTAGTGCATACCCGGTTAAAAAGCGATGCTGAATTCAGAAAGGCGTCAGTAAATTATGACCAGATAACTGCTGATAAATTTCCATACACGCGTTTCAAAACAAAATTGATGATTGCTTTTGACGGGCAACCAGAAATAATCATTCCGTCAAAAGAGCCCCGGATATTTGAATTGCGTACCTATGAAGGGTACAATGAAGATGCACTCAGAAGAAAACTTAACATGTTTAACGAGGAAGAGTTTGTCATTTTTGACAGAACAAAATTAAACAGGGTTTTCTTTGGCGAAGTCATTGCAGGAAATGATATGCCCTGCCTCACGTACATGATCACTTTTGCCAACATGGAAGAGCATGATAAGCATTGGGCTGCTTTTGGCGCGGACCCGGACTGGCAAAGGATCTCCAAAGCCCCGGAATATGCGAATTCAGTATCGCGCATCACTAAAATTTTTCTTGAGCCCACCGCTTATTCGCAGATATAAATTGCAATGAAATTATAAAGCAATGATTTCTCCGGATTTGTTCTTTGAATTGCTTCCAACGATACTCAGGCTGTTTGAAGCGTGAATTTTGAAGTTGGCTGTTGAAGATTTTTTTTCTATGGAATCAATAATCTGTTTAAAACAGAATCCCTTGCCCTCACAAAAAATAATTTCATCCCTATTTTGCGGATCATCCGAAATTTCTTTTTTGGCTTTTAGCAATTCTTTTCTTAGCCGTTCCAGGGTAACCGCATCACCAAGCAGGAAATATCGTTCTTGTTTATTATGTAAGGGTTTGACAGCAAATAAATTACCCATCATGGCAATGGCTGCGCGCAGCCAGATTGCCACCTCCACCACGATTGAATATAAAGCCGATCTGCCCGAATGTTTTTTTACAAATTGTTTCATGGCCTTGTAAAACAGTTTTACATAACGAAAATCCTTTTTCGTGCTCTCGCCTTTAAAATGAATGATGGTTGTTTCGGCAAAATAATAATTTGTATAGCCTGCACGCTGAATACGGTAACTCAGGTCGATATCTTCGGCATACATGAAAAATTGTTCATCGAAGCCGCCGGTTTTATCAAGGATTTCTTTTCTTACGAAGAAATAGGCGCCGGAAATAACGTCAGCCTCCTGATTCTCCTTTTCGCTTAAATTCCCAAGATAATATTTTGAAAAGATGCCGGAGTGTGGAAACAGGCTTGTTAATCCGCTAAGCTTACAAAAGGCGGCCCATGCTGAGGGAAATCCCCGTTTTGATTCTTTTAAATAGATTCCTTTTCCGTCAACCATTTTCACTCCTATGGCGCCGGTATTATCGCTGGATTCCATAAAAGAAATGCATTTTTCAAAGCTGTCTTCTGCAACAATCGTATCCGGATTCAGGAAAAGAATATGTTTACCTTTCGCAAAAAGGGACGCTTTATTATTGGCCTTTCCGAAACCCTGGTTTTCCTTGTTTGCGATAAACCTGACTCCGGGAAATTTTGACTCCAAATACTCCATGCTCCCGTCGGTTGAATGATTGTCGACGACAATGATTTCCGCTTCCATTTTTTCAATGGCTTTCCTTACCGAGCACAAACACTGTTCGAGAAAATATTTTACGTTGTAGTTAACGATGATGATGGAAAGTGTCACAAAATCTGAATAATGATGCGAAGTAAGAAAATTAATCTGTGTTTCGGCGCGATTGGCGTCAAAAACAAGATTTTGGCAAAACATATTGCAAAACCGGCACCTTAACCATAATTTTTTGTTGTTAATGCGTGCCGGGGAAGTAACTTTACTTCCCCTTTATTTTTAAAACAATTCATATGAAAGTGAAATCATTGGGTTCCGAGGGATTGTTTGCCTCTGAGCTCGGGCTGGGCTGCATGGGCATGAGCGATTTTTATGCCGGCAGAAACGACGAAGAATCGATCAAAACAATCCATCGCGCAATTGAATTGGGGATAACTTTCTTCGATACTGCAGATATGTACGGGCCGTATAGTAATGAGGAATTGGTCGGTAAAGCGATAAAAGGCAAAAGAAATAAACTCACGATCGCCACAAAATTTGGCATATTGCGCGACCCGAAAAACCCGGCTGCCAGGGGGGTTAATGGCAAACCTGACTATGTGAAATCATCTGTTGAAGGAAGTCTAAGAAGATTAGGCATTGATGTCATCGATCTGTATTATCTGCATCGTGTTGATCCCGGAACACCAATTGAAGAAACCGTTGGAGCCATGGGGGATCTGGTCAAAGAAGGCAAGATCAGGGGTATCGGTTTATCTGAAGCTTCGGCTAAAACTTTGCGAAAAGGACATTCGGTTCATCCAATCACCGCGCTTCAAACTGAATATTCATTGTGGACACGCGATCCCGAAGATGAGGTTTTACAAACCTGCCAGGAATTGGGAATTGCCTTTGTTGCTTATAGTCCGCTGGGCCGCGGATTTCTGACCGGTCAGATAAAAAAGTTTGAAGATCTGGACCCAACAGATTATCGCAGAAATTCGCCGCGTTTCCAGGGAGAAAATTTTGAAAAGAATTTAGAGCTGGTAAAAAAGATAGATCAAATCGCAACCAAGAAAAATTGCACGGCTTCGCAATTAGCGCTGGCATGGGTTTTGGCGCAAGGCGATTTTATATTCCCCATTCCAGGCACAAAAAAAACAAAATACTTAGAAGAGAATGTCGGTTCTGTGGCCATTCAACTGACGATAGACGAGCTTGAAGAAATTGATCATATCGTGCCAAAAAATGTTGCGGCGGGGATGCGCTATCCGGAAAATTTTATGAGCAGCGTGAACAGGTAGCATCATCTATTTTTGATACTTTGATCGTGCCGGATTAAATTGTCAGGATCGTATTTATTTTTTATTTGCTGAAGCTTTTGATAACTGCTTCCGTAATAGAGCGACAGGTAATTTGAAAAATTAATATCAGGGTAATTGCAGTATTGAGCGTCAATGCCGATTTCACTAAACATTTTTTGAATCCTCTCAAATGCAAGCATTTGCTGCCTGCCATCTTTTTCATTATCCCAATAGGTTTGCAATTCAGAAACATACCGGTAAGCGCGGTGAGGGAAGGAAGAATTTGTTTCCGCTTCAGTGTTTTGGATCTGTCCGCCAAGTGTATTGATCTGCAAAATGGTATTCGATCCGGTGATGACGGATTCTAAAATTTTTTCGATTCCGCTTTTAATATCGTCATAACTTTTATATAGTCCAGCGCATGCGTTCTTAAATTTTACGGGATGCGGGGCACCGTAAAAAACTTTTAATGCTTCATCAAGCGGGCGAAAATGGGTATTGGTTCTTTTATCTGTTAATAAAGCAATTTTATTGAATAACTCCTGAACATGAGGCGTTGTCCTTTCGGTGGTGGTAACCAGGATATAGACAGTCCCTTCATTCAAAACAAAAGCCGAAAAACAAGAATCAGGAAAATCCCTCGTAACCTCAAACCATTTCTCTACAATTGATTTCGTTCGCTCCACATCAACCTTATACGCCCTGAATCTGAAACTTTGCATACCCGCAGGACTTTGATGAACCTTAAATTTCATGGCTGAAACAACTCCGAAATTTCCGTTACCGCCGCCTTTGCAGGCCCACAACAGGTCTTGCTCATCTTTTGAATTTCTGATTTCTCCGTTACCGTCAACCATGGTTACTTCGATCAAACTGTCGCATGTCAGTCCAAATTGTCTGCTCAATAGGCCATAACCCCCACCCAGGGTCAAGCCACCAATACCCACGCTCCCACAGGAACCACCCGGGATAATCCTATTTTTAGATAAAGTGAAATCGTAGATTTTCGATAACGTGCAAGCGGGTCCAACCTGGATTGTTTCCTCATCAACCCATGCTGCTTGATTTAATAATGACAGGTTGATGACCATTCCGCCATCATTACCCGAAAAACCTTCCATGCAATGACCGCCGCTTTTAACCGCCACCGCGAGGTTTTTGTTTTTTGCATATTTTATCGCCTCTACAATCCCGTCCGTGTTTTTGCAAAGAGCTATGATGGCGGGGTGCCTGTCAATTCTTCTATTAAATCCCTTTCTTAAAACATCATATTCCCGATCTCCGTTTTTATAATAAACGACATTTTCATCGGCTCGTAAGAAATCAGTAATCTGCTTATGCAATAATAAAGGGTTTGCACAAAGCCCAAAGTTTGTCAACAGTGACATTTTCAAAAAATCCTTTCGATGATATTTCTTGCTCATGATCTTTGGTATGATTAAAATTATGCTTTAACTATCGTGCCACGAATTATAAGTAGTGGCAATAGGGCTTATCTTTGCGCCATGTTAAAATCTACTTTAATCAGGGCAACAGAGGCAGGCGCAAGAGTAATGCAGGGTTTTTTCGGCGGTAATTTTAAAATTTCCAATAAAGAAGGCATCAACAACCTGGTAACGGAAGCTGACCATGCTTCGGAAAAAGCAATTTTTGAAATCATTAAAAAAGATTTTCCCGATCATTTCATTTTGAGTGAGGAATCTGGCGCGATAGCAACCAATTCAAATTTTAAATGGATCGTTGATCCGATCGATGGCACGGTAAATTTCGCGCATGGGATCCCGATTTGTTGCGTTTCCATCGGGATTGAGCAGGATGGTGATATGATCATGGGCGCTGTCTACAATCCATTTATCAACGAATTTTATTTTGCACAAAAAGGTTTTGGAGCAACGCTCAATGATAATCTCATAAACGTGAGTAAGGAAACGGAAGTGCCGAAAGCCTGCCTGGTAACCGGTTTCCCGTACACCTATCTTGATCAGCCAAATGGTCCGCTCGACGTTTTTTCGCGACTGATCAGAAAGGGAATTCCGGTTCGCCGTCTGGGTTCTGCAGCTATGGATCTTTGCTGGGTCGCTGCCGGTCGCTTTGATGGTTTTTATGAACACAAGCTGCAGGCATGGGATAGCGCCGCGGGGTTTTTAATTGTGGAAGAAGCAGGGGGAAGGGTAACGGATTTCAGCGGCAAAAGGTATTCTCCCTATCAGCCGCACATTATTGCCACGAATGGAAAAATACATGATGAGTTGGTTGATTGGGTGAATGATGAGGTTTGATCGTGAATTTGGATATGATATCTTTTTTTAACAAATCTTCCTGCATCACCTGAGTTTGGAAAAAACATTCTTTACTGAGCCTGTATAAATGAAAATATATTTTGTAAATGGAAAATCGCACAGAGATATCTTTACTGGGGGAGTTTGGTTTAATTGAACACCTGACAAAAAATATTGAGCTGAAAAATGCCTCTACCATCGTTGGTGTGGGCGATGATGCTGCCGTGGTCGATCATTTCGGAAAGCAAGTCGTTATCACTACAGACCTATTGATTGAAGGTGTCCATTTTGACCTGGCTTATACTCCGCTAAAACACCTGGGGTATAAATCGGTAATAGTAAATCTGAGTGATGTCTATGCGATGAATGCAACGCCTGCACAGATTACGTTGAGCATTGGAATCAGCAATCGATTCAGTATTGAGGCGATAGATGAGTTTTATGAGGGCGTTTATGCAGCCTGTGAAAAATACGATGTCGATTTGATCGGCGGTGATACATCTTCATCTCAAAAGGGGTTTATTATTTCCATAACAGCGATAGGAGAAATAGCCCCGGATAAATTGGTGAAACGCAGCACCGCAAAAAAGGGAGATTTAATTTGCTGCAGCGGTGATTTAGGCGCAGCGTTTTTAGGTTTGGTCTTTTTGGAAAGGGAAAAGAAGATATTTTTAGAAACGCCCGGTGTTACGCCTGACCTTGAGGGAGAGAAATACGTAATCGGAAGGTTGCTGAAACCAGAAGCAAGAAGAGACATCATAGATTTTTTTGACGACGCTGAGATCATGCCAACATCAATGATGGATATCAGTGACGGGTTGAGTTCTGACATTTTACACATGTGCAAACAAAGTGAACTGGGTTGTGTTTTATACGAAGAAAAAATTCCGATTGCTGAAGAAACCCGTAAGGCGGCATTCAAATTTGAATTGGATCCCACTGCCTGCGCCCTCAGCGGCGGGGAAGATTACGAATTGTTATTTACCATTGCTCAAAAAGATCATGATAAACTCGTACTCAATGAACAAATCAGTATTGTTGGTTTTATGAATGAGCCGGAAAAGGGGAAAAAAATAATAACCAAAGGGGGTAATACGTTTGATATCACCGCGCAGGGATGGAATGCTTTTGCGCAAAAATGATTAACTTTATTGATCACGTGTTAAAGGAACAATGTCCCATGAAACCAGCGTCTTATTTATTAATTATTTCTGTCATTTTTTGTTTCTCCTGCAAGACAAGCAAAACGGCTTTTGATCCCGCCAAAAAATACCCGGCTGAAAAATTAAAAGAAGACTACGCATTATTCAGAAATATTTTGGAAGAATCTCATCCCGGATTATACTGGTATACCTCCAGGGACAGCATGAATTATTATTTTGATCGTGGATTCTCGGCTATTCAGGATTCGATGACCGAGCCGCAATTCAGAAATGTTCTTGCTTACGTCATTACAAAAATAGATTGTGGGCATACCTCTGTTCGTTATTCAAAACGGTATTCAGACTATATTGACACGGCCAACATCGCTTTATTTCCTTTAGGCCTTAAGTTCTGGCAAGACACCATGATTGTAACAGTGAACATCAACCGGAAAGATTCTTTATTAAAGAGAGGAACCGTTATTACCAGCATCAATGGCATGTCGCAGCGCCGGCTCAGGGATACTTTATTTGATTATATGGTTACTGATGGTTACAGCATTACCGGAAAATACCAGGCACTGAGCAATGGGTTTAATTTTGGCAGTTGGTACAGAAATATTTTCGGATTACCACAGGATATTGATGTTCACTACCTTGATGCATCCGGCAATGAAAACCAGACCATCATTCATCCCTATAATTTTAAAGCTGATACGTCAAAGAGAATGGCCGATATCATTATTCCCCTGTACAGACCAACCAAACGGGAGCGCAAGGCTCAAAGATTATTTGCTACAAGAAATTTACAGGTGGATACAACCGGAAAAACTGCATTCATGACGGTAAATAGCTTTGCCCATGGCAATCATTTAAAAAAATTCTTCCGCAGTTCTTTCAAATTATTAAAAGAAAAAAATATTCAGAATCTGATTATTGATGTTCGTTCCAATGGCGGCGGAGATGCATCCAACTCGACACTGCTCACCAAATTTATTATTGACAAAAAATTCAAACTTGCCGATTCGCTCTATGCTGTGACCCGCAGCAGCAAATACGATAAATACATTGAAAGCAGTTTTTTATATGACCTGATGATGTATTTTATTACCCATAAACAACCCGATGAGAAATATCATTTTGGTTATTTTGAACGGCACTATTTCAAACCAAAAACAAAAAATCATTTCGATGGGCAGGTATATGTTCTAATCGGTGGAAATTCTTTTTCTGCGACCACCTTGTTTGCCGGTTCAATAAAAGGACAAAGGAATGTCACCCTTGTCGGCGAAGAAACGGGCGGCGCATATTATGGCAACAATGCCTGGATGATCCCTGACGTTACCCTTCCGAACACAGGCATACGTTTCCGCCTCCCCAAATTCAGGCTGATCGTTGATAAGAACCGCGCAAAAGATGGCCATGGGGTATTGCCGGATGTATACGCGATTCCGTCAACACAGGCCATTAAGAACGGGATCGATTTTAAAGAGCAAAAAGTTAAAGAATTAATTGAACAACGAAACGCGCAAAACAACTAATCTTTCAGAACTTTGACGCATAGAATTTTGTTTATGCGCAATTTCAAAAAGATACTTTTCATTTCTTTGTTCACCACCCTTTCTTTGTTCACCCAGGCGCAAACGGCACTATCCTCGGCCATGCTGAAGCCCATGCGCGGCGCAGTGGCTTCCTTTTCTTCATTCACACAAAAAGATTCATTGATGTTGATCTGTTTTTGGTCTGTCAATGCTGATGAAAGCATAAATGAATTAAATGCCATCAACACACATTATGATAATTGGAAGGAATCAGTAAAATTCAAGCTCATGGCTGTTTCCATCGATGATGGAAAAGTGGCAAACCGGGTTCGTCCGACCGCATTGGGCAATGGATGGACTTTCAGTATATTTATTGATATTAATGGTGATCTGCGCAAAGCACTGGGTTCAAGTAATCTTCCGCAATCCTTTGTTGTTAAAAACGGGAAAGTGGTTTATCAGCAATCCGGGTACGAATCGGGCACAGAAAATTATTTGTTTCAAAAAATAATCCAGTTCTCCAACAGTAAATAAAAATAAAACCCGATTATACTCCTGTGGCCGGAGAGATGAGCAGTTCCAACTGCCATGATTAATTATTCGCCGTCAATGATCAATTGTTTCAAGTTCAATTCCTCATCCAGGACGACAAAATCTGCGTTGACTCCGGTTTTGATGCAGCCCATTTTATCTTCAGCATGCAGCAGGCGCGCAGGGTATAACGATGCCATGCGCAATGCTTCGGGCAAAGGAATTCCAACTTTTTCTACACCATTCTTCACACACTGCATCATCGTAAGACTTGAACCGGACAATGTTCCGTTAGGTAAGGTATACCTGTCTCCTTTAAAAACATGCTGATACTCGCCGTGCGAAATGTCAGTGACGGCATCCGTAATAAAAAATAGTCTTTCCCCCATCATTTTCTTGCTGACACGCACCGAAGCAAAATCCACATGGATGCCATCGCAAACGATGCTGCACATGACGTCGCTATTGTCATAAATTGCCCCGACCATTCCGGGTTCGCGCCCTTGCAACGGTGACATGGCATTAAACAAATGGGTTGCGGCAGGAATACCCTGATAAAATCCATCAATGGCTTCTTCGTAGGTGGCGTTGCTATGCCCTGCTGAAACAATAATATTTTGTTGTAACAACAGTTCAATAATATTTTCATCACATTGCTCGGGAGCCAGCGTCATCATTTTAAAAACGCCTTTGCCTTTTTCTAAGAGCATGTTCACTTCATCAGGCGTTGGCTTCTTTATGTATTTTTCAATGTGAGCGCCCTTTTTCACGGGGTTTATATAAGGACCCTCCAAATGCAAGCCCAGCAAACCCTTGCTGCCGGCAGCCCAGTATTCTTTCACTACATCCATGCCATGCAGAAACTTTTCAATTGCATTCGTTGCCATCGTAATCATAAATTGGGTGCAGCCTCCCTGCAAACAATATTCATAGGTTGCATCAAGGGATTCAATGGTGAGTTCTGTTGAAAATAATTTTCCATTGCCACCGTAGAGCTGCAAATCAATAAAGGCAGGGGCGAGCAGATATCCATTGATGTGCTGAATGCGATAGGTTGCAGGCACTTTTGAGAGGTCAACCAGATCAACAACTTTTTCTTCTTTGATTAGAATGGCTTTACCGGTCAAAATATCCACTCCGTCAAAAATTTCTTTAGCTACCAGTGCCGTTGACATATTATGGTTCAATTAAAAAGTTATCCGCGTCCTTTAAAAAAGGAAATTGGGTTCTTATTTTCTCCAGTTTTTCTTTTTGCAGTGTGATCGTAAAGATATCCTCTTGCTGTATTTTTTGATACAATAGCTCCCCGAGAGGGTCTATAATCATAGAGTTTCCGTTATAGTCGATTTCCATACCGTCTCGGCCAACACGATTGACTCCTGCAACATAACACTGGTTTTCAATTGCTCTTGCCTGCAACAGTGTTTTCCAGGCGTGAATGCGACGCTCGGGCCAATTGGCAACATATATCAATAAATCGTACTCGGGTTCTCCCTGCATTTGTCTTGACCAAACCGGGAAACGAAGATCATAACAAATGAGTAAGTTTATTTTCCATCCATTTACTGAAGCGATCAAACGTTTGTGACCGGGTGAATAAAATTCATCCTCATCACCAAAAGCAAAAAGATGGCGTTTATCATAATACCCAAATTCTCCATTTGGCAGCATCCACACCATTCGGTTAAAAAATTTCCCATTTTCTTCAGCAATAAAACTTCCGCTGATAATTGCTTTTTTTGCTGATGCCATTTTCTTCATCCAGGCCACCGTTTCACCCTCCATTGTTTCAGCGAGCGCCGCAGCCTGCATGCTGAAGCCGGTACTGAACATTTCTGGCAAAAGAACAATCTCGGTTTTTTCTTTTATGCCATTTATTTTTTCACTGAACATGGCAAGATTAGCCGATTTGTTTTCCCAATGAAGGTGACTTTGAATGATGGTGACGGTAAGTGATGACATATTGATGAAACGCCCATAAAGTTAATTGATTGTGTGGAAGAAGAAACGATAAACTCAGATGGCGGAAACAATAATCTTTACCAATTCGTTTTCAAAACCTTTTTGAATGAGATAGTCCTGCAATTTTCTTTTCTGCAGAAAGATATTCTCAATATTTTTCAGGGATGTTAATTTCCTGGCTGCAAGCTTTTGGAGCGTTTGCCGGTATTCGTCCGGGTCAATTTCTTTCAGCGCTTTGCTGATATAAGCATTGCTGACCTTTTTCAATTTCAATTCAAATGTTATTTTTACTTTTCCCCATTGCTTCATCCTGAATTTTCCACGTGCAAACGCAACGGCAAAATCTTCCTCATTCAAATAATTTTCGGCGATCAGCTGCGCCGTTAATTCTTCAACATCTTTCTTTCTCAGCGCAAATGAATAAAGTTTTTGGTTTACCTCACTCCGGCTGCGTCGCTGATACCTGCAATAAGATCTTGCTCTTTCCAATGCTTTTTCCCGCGTAAGTTGTTTTCTTTTTATCATTTTATCCGGTCAAATTTATATTGATTAATCACATGAAATGCACAATTAAAAAATAACATCATTTCCATAAAAACTATGGTTGGCTATTAACTAAAAATCAGTAGTTTCGCCACAAAGACACATACATGAAGTTCATCGTTTCTTCTTCTGCTTTACTAAAACAACTGCAACAAATAAGCGGCGTAATCAATACCAATACGGTGTTACCGATCTTAGAAGATTTTTTATTTGAGATCGAAAAAAATAAACTTACTGTTGTGGCTACTGATCTGGAAACAGTGATGAAAGTCAGCCTTGAAGCCGAGGCGAAAGAAACCGGAAAAGTGTGCATTCCGGCAAGAATATTGATTGATTCGCTAAAAAACATCCCCGAACAGCCCCTTACTTTCAGCATCGACAAACATTTTGGAATAGAAATTACCAGCGATAACGGAAAATATAAAGTAATGGGAGAAAATCCCGATAATTTCCCAAAAGAACCTGCAGCGGATGAAACCTCTTCTTTCACGACTTCATCCTCGGTATTGGTCACGGCGATCAATAAAACATTGTTTGCCGTAAGCAGTGATGACCTTCGCCCGGCCATGACAGGCGTGTTTTTTGAAATGGATAAAAAAGGATTGCAGTTTGTTGCAACCGATGCGCATCGTTTGGTCAGGTATAAAAGAACGGATGTAAGTTGCCCGAAATCGGATTCACTGATTGTCCCCAAAAAGCCTTTGAATCTATTAAAAGCAGCATTGCCGGATAACGAAGATGAAATCACGCTGAGTTATAATAGCAATCATCTGTTTGTCAAACACGGCACCACGCAAATGAGCTGCCGTTTGATTGACGCACGTTTTCCCGATTATAAAGTAGTAATCCCCGTTGACAATCCGTATAAACTCACGGTAAATAGGAATGATTTCCAGAGTGCGTTGCGCCGAGTAAGTATTTTCAGTAATAAAAGTACCAACCAGGTGGTATTGAATATACAGGGAAGCGAATTGCAAATGATGGCTCAGGATGTTGATTTTTCTTTTGAAGGAAATGAAAGAATGAAATGTCAGTACGATGGTGAGGACCTGTCCATTGCTTTCAATGCAAAATTTTTGATCGAGGTGTTAAACGCATCGGATTCCACGGAAGTAAAAATGGAACTATCCACTCCTACCAAAGCAGGCATCATTAAACCAACTGAGCAGGATGAAAATGAGGAATTGCTGATGCTGGTAATGCCGTTGATGCTGAATGCTTAACTTGCAAAATGAATTTTGTTGAAGTTTGTTCATTCGATAATTATGTCACGGCGAACATAACGCTGGGCATGTTGCAGGATGCCGGAATTAATTGCCATTTAAAAGATGAATGGACAATTACGATTGACCCCTTATTGAGTCCCATGCTTGGTGGAATAAAAATAATGGTCTATGAGCCTCAGGCAAAACGGGCAATGGCGCTATTGAATGAAAGAGAAAAAGAATAATTTATCCCAATATTTTGCACCTCAACTTGAAATATTTATTCTGTATAGCTTTTTTTTCTACGTCCTGTTCAATAAGCGGACAACATCATATAGATTTCACGCCGGTTTCTTTTTCAAATAAATTTTCCCTGAACCTCACTCCCGTTTTGAAAATACATGAAGGCGACACGATAAGCACAGAAACGGTTGATGCTTCCGGAGCAGATAAGAACGGGATCCGGAAAACAACAGGCGGGAACCCGTTAACAGGACCATTTTATATTGAGGACGCCACAGCCGGAGATATACTGGCAGTCCATTTTAATAAAATTGCCTTAAATCGCTCCTATGCATTTACGTCTGAAAATTTTATTCCAAGAAGTTTGCCAAAAGACATCACTGATCAATTCAAAAGACCAAGGATCATCAAATGGAAATTAGACAAGCAACACAATCTTGCGTCTCCGGATACCTCCTATGCCCATTTGCGATCTTTTAACATTCCGCTAAGCCCGTTTTTAGGATGCGTGGGCGTTGCCCCGTCAAATGATAAAAATGAGATATTGAGTTTCTTCCAGGGAAGTTTCGGCGGCAACCTTGATTTCAGTGCCCTAAGACAATCATCAACCATTTATTTGCCCGTTTTTCATGAGGGCGCATTCTTATTTTTAGGAGATGCGCACGCACAACAGGGTGACGGCGAGCTGGCGGGAAATGCACTGGAAACTTCGATGGACGTTGAGTTTACGGTAAGAATAATAAAAGCGCCTGCCTATAAATTGGCTTTCCCCCGGATTGAAGATTCAAATCATATTATGGCAATGGGAATAGATAAAAGTTTAGACGGGGCATTAAAGCTCGCAACAAAAAATCTTGTTGATTGGTTGCAGGCTGATTATGGACTTTCTATTCAGGAAGTCTCCCAGGTCCTGAGCACGTCCGTTGAATATAGCATTGCAGAGATCGCCGATCCGGATGTCGAAATCGTTGCGAAAATTAAAAGGCAAATACTAAAAGGGTTAAAAAGACAATAATGGTCTTTTATTCCTTATCCCTTACTATCCCTCCAGTTTCTCACCAATATGGAGTAAATTTCCTTAACAAACACGAGGAGGGTGATGGGAAAACTCATTTATTTCTTTGAACATATTCAATCCTGGCAACGCACGTTGATTTTAGTCGGGGGAATCCTTTTTTTCTGGATAATCGAAGGTATTTTTCCGCTAGTACATTTTAATTACAAAAGATTTCGCCACGCCGGATTAAATTTATTCTTTACGCTGACAACAATCGTTATCAA
>DATGFZ010000226.1:0-4624 GCA_035308805.1 Puia sp.
ATTGCCGATGGTGAAGGGAAAGTTTGCTGTGGTGATGAGGATGGTGTCGGTATAGGTGTTCTTGCAAAAGTCGGTGGCAAGGACGTCATATTTGCCGGGAAGGGTGGCTACCAGTATCGAATCCGTTGAACCGTCCTGCCAGAGATAGGTTGAAAAATTCACACCGGCATGAAGGGTGATCGAGTTCCCGCCACATAAGACCGTATCCGGGCCAAGGGATATAGCCAGAGGCGTATTGATGACATGCAGGGTTATGGAATCCTCAATGGGGAGGTTGCATTTGCCGGTATATAGAGAGCTCGAGAGCTTGCCTTGCCAGTTGATATTCTTAAAACGAATGGCAATCGTCGTATCACTCACGACGTAACTGGAGTCGACCACGGTTGAGTCGATGGTCCACAGCGGGAATGAACCGCAGAGGGGATCTTTATAGACGCTGAACAGCTGGGGTTGCAGGCTTGTACAAAAAACCGTGTCGCCGTGGATCTTGATGGTATCACAGTAACTCTGCTGCCGGCAGGGGTTTATCTGGGTATAGCTGAAGGTGTCCAGGATCGATATGCCCACACTGGTCAGGTTGACCTGGTTCGGGTAGGGATCACCGAAGTAGGGGTATCCGGGATCTTCGATGATGTCATAGGGATTAAAATATTCGGTGATGCTGTCGATACCCAGGCAAACAGAGGGTGTATCGGAATCATGCATCTTCCTGAACTCGTTGTAACTGCTGTCCAGGAGATTGTTCTTGTAGTAGCTGTTATCGAGCAGGTAGCCGCCGTCATTAAAATAACAGAACAACTGGTTTGGTCCGAAGCTCCCGTACTGACCGATCCCGCCGCTGGTATAACTGACCATGCGCTCTTTGACGATCTGACCCGCGCGGATGGAACCGATGAAGACATTGGGTCCGGTGTATGGACCGGTCAGGTAGCGGAACAAGCCGTTCCCCGAAGGATCAAAATACAGTTCACTGGTATAGTCTTCGGCGGTCAGGTTATCGGTGATGGTGTAGGCACTCACGAGGTTATGACCCGCGTCAAATTCGATCACCCCGAACTGGTCAAAAGGCGCAGTGTTCACCAGGTAATAGTCGAAGAGCTGACCGTAGACGAGATAATGCCCGTTATTCAATTTTACACAATGATTGAAGTAGTCGGTAAAACTCTTGCTCAGGGAGAGGGTGGGGTTTGCGGTGTAGTTGGGATGAAAAAAACGCTTGGTGAGCAACTGCCCCGTCGTGTAGTCCAGGGTAAGAAAATGGGTCGCGATCTCAAAAGACCCCAGGTCATCGCCGTGTGAAATACCCACAACAGTCAGCGCCCCGTTTTCGTAAAAGGCGTTGAGTCCCTCCGTTCCCAGGCTGTAGCCATCCTGGAATTGAAAATTATTATCCCATATCTTGTTGCCCGCATTATCAAGCCGGATGATCACTTCTGTATTGAGGTACTGGTCAAAAGTGGTTCCGCATAGGATCAGGTCACCGTTTGGGCCTTCGTTGATCGAGCGGACGTCGATCGGCATATAGTCGTCATCGACCGCAAGGCTTGAATTATAGGTCTTGTACCAGATCGTCGCACCGGTGGCAGAAAGCCGGGCGATCAGGGTATGGTGGTGAAGGGCGTCCGCACTGGTGTTCCCCTGCGCCGTGTCGACGTCAGCGATGATGAGGATATCGCCATTGGCAAGTTCAGCGACATTGGTCAGAAAAATGCCATATAAAGTACGGTTCAGGGGATCAGCAAAGATCTTTGTCCAGAGGGTATTGCCCATGCTGTCTGTTTTGGTGAGCGTTCCGTAATACTGCCAGCCAAATTCCACGGCGTTGATGTTGGTGGCATATCCCGCCATCAGCACCCCATTGTCCCGGGTATGGGTGATGGAGGAGACATAATGGGAATTATTGACGATGCCGTTCAGCCTGACAAAAGAACTGTCTGTGCAGCCTGGTTTGGACAGACCGTGGATATTGCCGCTGTGGATGGAAGGCAGTACGGAGAGCGTACCCTCCTTGCCTTTGATCAGGTCGCGTAAAACAGGAAGGTTGCCCCTGCTTTTCAGATTCATGGCAGAGGGTCTTTGTGCGGCCTGTTGTTTGATGATGCGTTGGAGGTCTTCCCTGGATAGTGAGCTTTTGCCTGGTGGCAAAGTCTCTTGCGCGCAGATGCCTGCTGAGAACAATAGGAAAAGGCAGGTCGCTGGTATCCGCATTTCGGTTTGGGGGCTTTGCAAATACTAAAATAAAATAAATAAGCTACAACTTCAAGTGCAGGGTAAAAAACAGACGCTCGTTCCCATCCGCGGCTTATAGCTGGGTGTATAGTCAATGTAGCCGAACCGGTGCAATTCCTTCATGTATTTATGGTAGGTTGCGATCGACAATATTTTTGTCATGCCCATGATCTTTTTCCGGGAAATAAAAACCGGGCTTTGAAAATGATCCCGGTGCCAGCATTCCCATAAGGCGGTATAGATCAGGATATGCATGGCCGTTATGCGCCGGTCTTTTGCTGCCGCCCGGAAAAAATCAGTGAGCTTCTCCATCGCTATCCTTATTCATTTTTTTTGCAAACCCGCGCACAACACGATTGAATTAGTTTAAATCTTTCGCTTTAAAAATAAGTTTGTGTGAAACTGCGAGCGTGAGTAAACGGCCCCCGTTATTTTCGCTCAGCCGGACGATCATCTTTTTATCTTTTGAAAAACTAAAAGGCGTGAAAGCAAGGGCAAATTGCTGATTTTTTTTACCCGCGACCTCCGGTAAAAATGATTCCGGATAGCGACAGGGTATTTCCGTTTCCTGAACCGCATTGCGCAATGCTTTTTTCCGGTCCTGCAAAAAAAAGCGCAGGTATTCGGCCTGGTAGTCCAATAAGGAATGGTTGCTGATCTCAAAGCTGAACCAGAGCAGGCGGTGATATAAAAAAATGCCGGTCAGCATGAGTTTTATTTTTTCCGCATGCGCGCGGCAATGAATAATGCGCTTTTGAGCAAGGATTTTTTCCCGGTCATCTTCGCGGGTGGAGGGATTGGTTTCAAAACTCAGGTTCAGCGTGGGGTCATTGGAATAGCTGACGAGGAAAGAATATAATTTACCCTCCGCCGTGATGACGGACAGGTTGGTAGTCGTAAAATTCTGCCTTGCCGCTTTTACCTGGAGGATATTTTCGATGCCTTTTGCTTTTTGGACGATCACATCCTTTGATCCCCTGTCCACACTTTTGATGGGGGTGGGAAAAATGATATTGGTTGTTTTGACCAGGCAGACCGATATCGGGATCGATTCAATCGTGGTCTGGCAGAAGGAGTGGGAATACACGCCAAAAAGAAAAACAAAGAGGGTAAGCATTTTCATAAAATCATTTTTTAATTTTTTTGATTGTTGTCTTTAAGCAGCACCTGGTAACCGGACCGGATATTGACGCGGATCAGTTTAATTTTTCGGGTCGCCAGCGTTTTTGCCGCCTGGATTCCCGCGACGGCAGCCTGTGCGCTGACGGATTGATCGACCGGCATGAGCCCGATAGTGCTGATGGCGTCATCCGCGGACTCTTTGGATACATCGCGGTTGATGCTCCCGGGAATATATATCCCTGCCATGCCATCCATATCATAGACCGTCAGCGAAACAGGGAGGATATTATCCTGGTAACGGATGGAATTGATCGTGATCCTCAGTCTTTCGTTGCTCAGAAAAGCCGTCCCGAAAACAAATTCATTTTTCGGGATCCTGATCGCGTTGATAACAATATCGCTGAGTAGACGCAGCTTGACCGTTGCCCCGGATACCAGGGTCTCGTTTTCGGGTATGACGGCGAGGATCGCATGCTGCCGGAGTGTATCGGTACCCGGCTCATCAGAGAGCCCGTAAAAAGCGTTGGCATTTGAGGGTTCATTTTTTCCGGGGTCACCAAGCAGGGAGATGTTATCTTCCGCAACAGAAGCGGTCACCGGGAAGGCTGCCGGCTTATTTTTTTCCGCAAGTTTTTTCATGCTGTCCTGCACAGACTCCGGATGCTGGATCAGCATGATCTTATCCAGCATGGTTCCCAGCTTATTTAATTCCGGATCGGGCTCACTGTTTTTTGCACTGACGGACTGCAGATACCGGTCTATTTTTTCAGCAGAGCTGTTGTAATCAGGGGTTGGCTTTTTATAGGAAACAGGCCGTTCAGACATCACTTTTTTTAGCTGCGACAATTGCTCTACCAGTTTTTCCTCATTCGGGTCACTGGAGATATTTTTCAGGTGGTATTCAGCGGCGCTCTGTTCAAAGACATGCCGGAGCGCACTGTCATTGGCAAGGCGTTTAAATTTCAGGGAATCTTTTTTTGCCTCCTCGTAGAGATCCATTTTGTCTTTTTCCCTCCCGCTCTTAAAATGGGCGTCCGGCACTTTGCTGTTTAGTCCGAGGATCTTTTCTCCCTGTTTTTTTGGATTTCCTTTTCCGCCGCCGAGGGCGAGAAAAAAGCCGACGACAAAGGGAAGGGTGATCAGGGGGAGCAGGGTGAGGAATTTTCTTTTTCTTAAAAATTGTTCGGAGTGTTTTATCTGTTCCATCATTATTTTTTTGATTGTGAGGAATACATTTTTTCAAAAAGCGCGATGCTGTCCATCAGGCCCGGCC
>DATGFZ010000227.1:0-4959 GCA_035308805.1 Puia sp.
ACTGGAAAAATGGAAAAGAAACGCTGCTCTCGTATAACGCGATCGCGCTGGGGATATATGCGCAATAAGGAAAGAATTATTTTCGGTTATCCGTGACCGTTAAACAAAAACTTATATAAGAAAATATTTTAAATAGATTTACTGCACCATCGACTTCATAATCAGGTACTTCACCCCTTCTATTTTTCTTTTTGAACTTTAGCTTCGTTTGAGACTGATAAACATTTTGTGATGGAAGAAGTGCAAATAGCAAGTTTGGTCAACTTTCAAAATCTGTGATTTTGCTTCCCTAATTTTTTTTCTTTTCACAAAATAATTTTTCGTATTTGCTATCCTAGTATAAAAACCATGCCAGGCTAAATTTCCATAACCGGATTTATCTTTTCACGATTGGTATAAACGATCATCAGCGCTATGTAAAAGTTTTCCGGATGAATAAGGATGAATTTAGTCTTCATAAGCTCTATTCGATCATATAATATTGTTTCCCTTTTTCATAAAACCACGACTCATTAAAAATAATTAGATGAGTTCAATATTATTAACCGCATAATTACTATGCAATTAAACTGTAAACAATGATTAGCTATTTCCAAAGCGACAATTCCAGCGCGGGCAATTTTGTAAACCCGCAATGGATTATTACACCATTACCAAACAATAAGTGGTGCTTGGTTCTATCCGGTGTGCTTATTTGCAATTTCACTACCGGAACAGGTTCCGGCTGGAGGAGAGATACACTGCAGATCGGACTAGACATCAATAGTATTTTTAGTTTTGCTGGCTTTGATTCAGCAAATAAGATTGTGACACTCCAGGTGGAACAATATGCTTGTTATGGATCACTAAATTCAATTTTTGATAAGGATGAATCCGTCAATGCTGGTTTTGCAGTTGACAAATTCTATCCTTTTTTTGCAGGGGGAGGAAGAGCGCTGACTGATGGGTCGGGAGTTTTTCTTGATGTAGCAACTCAGGATATTGATGCTACACTTTTACGTGTTGGGTATTACCTCATGGCTATAGGTACCATAAGCAGTGCCCCAATTCCGCCGATTCAATAAAATATAATTAAGGCTCTGGAAAATAAAAAGGTACCAGAGCCTTAAAATATAATCTCGTTGTTTGATTGGCATAGAATAATAGGTCTAAAGATGAATCATGTATCATGATTTCACAAATGGCAAAAGGATGTCTGCAAAAAACTTTCCATTGGCAAAGCCTGATAATCTCAGTAAAACCGTATAGCATTATTCAAAAAACGGATAAGAACTTTGTGTTCTGGTCATTGCTTAAATGGCAACAAAATAATGAATGCTGTTCCTTCGCATTCTTTCGTTTCCACTTTTATCTCACCGCCGTGCGCTTTTACAATATCATAGCTTAATGATAAACCGAGTCCGGTTCCCTGCCCGGTCGGTTTGGTTGTAAAGAACGGCTGAAATATTTTATCAACAATATTTTGCGGCATACCAATCCCATTATCACTAACGGTGATGGTTATCTTATTACCTGCCCTTCTGGTTGTTACCGAGATCGTGGGTTCATAATCAAAATGTCTTAGTTTTAGTTTTTCAGCTGTCGCATAAAATGCATTATTATATAAATTGAGAAGCAGCCTCCCGACATCCTGCGGAACTATATTTATTTTCCCGATGGAAGGATCAAGATCAGTTTTCAGTTCAGCACGAAAAGATTTATCCTTCGCGCGGATGCCATGGTAGGTTAGGTGAAGGTATTCATCAGCCAGGGCATTGATATTAGATGGCTCTTTTGCCCCTTCACCTGCCCGGGAGTGCTGCAGCATTCCTTTTACAATAGCATCTGCGCGCCTTCCATGGAGAATTATTTTTTGCTCGTTCTCCCTGATTGATTGTGAAAGAGCAATTACCTGCTCTCTGTGTCCAACCCCCAGTTCAAATAGCATTTCTTCAATCAACTCCACATTGACCTCAGAAAAATTGTTGACAAAATTTAGGGGGTTCTCGATCTCATGGGCGATGCCAGCCGTTAGTGCTCCCAGGGAGGCCATTTTTTCTGACTGGATGAGTTGCGATTGCATGGATTTAAGCTCTTCCAGGGCCTGTTCCACTTTAGTCTTCTGCATACCGATGATCTTTTTTTGAGCATCCAGTGCCGCATAGGCCTTTTGTTTGTACACATTCTTTCGCCAAAGGCCGATTGCAAGAATAAAAAATACCAGCAATCCGCCTATTAGCAGAAAAGTTCTTAAGCTGTTTTGATATTGCACCTTTGCCTCCGCTAATTTTTGGCTCAGCATCTGCTCCCGCAATTGATTTTCAAAATCAATTCTATCCAGGGCCTTTATTTTTTCCTGGCTGTAGAGACTGTCGTGCGCCCTCAGCGCAATTCCCTGGAACATAAATGCGCTGTCCGTCAAATGCATGGTCTTGTAATGATCCGCCAGGAGGTTTCCCGCCTCCAGTATATATTCCAGAAAGTTATTTCTTTGGGCGATTGGGAAAGCCTTTACAGCATAATAAAAAGCTGAATCCTCCTGACCTGATTTTTTAAAAAGCTTGGCCATCCCCATAGATGACTCACAGATATTTTCATCTTCGTTGCTCGGATTAAAATTAGGGAAGCTTTGCCGGAAGTATGACATCGCCAGGCTGTCATCTCCCAGTTCCGAGTAAAGACGGGCGATATTGTTTAACAATCCTCCATAAAGATGCCCTGAATAATAAAGAGTGCCAAAATCGTAGGCCTTTTTTGCAAATATCCTTGCAGAGTCAACATTTTTTAATTTTACATAGTTCTCCCCGATTCCCTGCAAACTAAATACGAAATTAAAGCTGTCCCTGATCTCTCTTGTTTTTTCGCTTGCCCTAAACAGGTAAGGCAATGATTGCTTATAATCCTGGACATCCAAATACAGGTTTCCAATATTATACAGCACGCTCGCCATTCCAAACCGGTCGCCGGTTTGCTCCACAATATCCAACGCTTTCAGGTATGCCGTTAACGCAGTGGTGTAATTACCCCGTTTGGTATGAACGGCTCCATAATTATTTAAAAAATCAGATTCTGTATGCTGCGAATGGATTTGACGCGCAAGCTCAACGCCGAGCCTGAAATGCGCTTCGACAGAATCGTCTTCATATAAAGGACTCCATGTTCCTACCAGGGGATAAAGCAGGATCAAGGTTATTTTTGATAGATTATTTTCCCTGGCAAGCCTGAGCGCTTTATGCATCCACATCATCGCAGTGTCATGCTTGCTATCCGCATCGAGGTTTGCGAGATGCCGCAAAATATCTATTTGCTGGAGTATTAATTGATTGTCCTGAGCAATAGAAAGGGCCTCTCCAAACAAAAGCCTTGCAGAATCAGGTTTAAAATGCGCATACATACCGGCGAAATAATCAAGCAGTGATGCCTCCTGGTCATGGAGGTGATTTTTCTCTGCCATATCAAGGCTCCTTTTCATGAAAACCATGGCAGAATCAGCGTGGTTACCTGAAGAAAAATACCCAACCGCCACCAGTCCTGAGAAGATCGCCTCCCATGACCCTAAACGTGCTGATCTTGCGACGGTGAGTCCTTTCATCGCGATAGGAAATATCGAATCTTTTTCGGGGGTGTTGGATGAATAGTATAAGAGGGTCATTTTCTGCAAGAGTTGTTCTTCTTGTTCATCCCATTTATTTTTTTCTGCCAGCCGGACAGCCTGATGCATCAAACGAAAACTCGTATCCTTTTTTGTCAAGTCGCCCCAGGCATAACCGTTGAAATAAAAATCGCTCAGGTTGTCCATTGCAATAATTCTTTCCCTGTCGGAGGTCGCTCCCGAAAGCGCGGCCTGTAAACTGTCCCGGGTATAGTCTTGTCCCAGGGCATAAACCAACTGGGCAACAAAAATGGTGAGCACAATAAACCTTTTCATAAGCTTTTTTGGTTTGGATGATTGCAAGGTTTTTCCTTTGATCATCTTCGTGCGGGAATCGGACGGAGGTCTTTTTGTTTTATAGGTGGGAGAAAAACTGGTCGCTCCGGGCACAACAAGCTGCAATGGTTAAATTAGGACCACCAGTGAATATAAGATTTGCTTTGACCGTTAAAAGGTAAGAAAAATTATCAACCATTGAATCACCCAGATTATTTTTTTCCTAATCCAATTTTTTATCCGTTCAAATATCCGCAGCGATAGGTATGATGGGGCACTGCTTTCAAGAAAAAATGTACTGTCCGCCGCTGTCTTCAGTACTATTTCCGTTATGCAAACCCTTAAATCCCTTGTTGGACCAATGGCGCGTGTATAAACTTTACTTGCCGATCGCCATTTGTTGGAGCATGATGTATGCAAATGAGTTGAAAAATATTTTTAAGATCAGGGTTCGATGGGATCCAGAGTACATTCGGGTATATGTACTTTGCCCGGACTGACTTAAAAAAAATGGCAATATTTTCACTTTTGATTCCACTGGATTAAGACTTCAGCACGAAAGTTTTTTAATGGCTGCAGAAAGAAATTTCAAACAAGAATGTAAATTCATCACAGTGAAAAATGACGAAAGGAAATATAATGGTATTTTAGTATGGTTTAATGTTCGACTTTTTGGACTTGCCCTATGGTTTTTACCTTTCCAGCCACGATAATTCTATCCTTTGAAGAAATTGCAAATTAATTACTGCAGCATTTCAACCAATTTTGTTAACTTAAAATTATTATACCATGTTTTCCGGAAAATATTTTCTGACAGTATGCGCAATAGCTTTGTCCACTACTTTCATTCAATGGTTCTTTATAGGCTTTCTATTTCATAAATATCAGGCGTTAACTCCTTCGACATGGCGCAAAGAAAATAATCGGTCCTATGCAGCAAGCATGATCATTTCGTTATTTTTCGCTTTCTTATTCACAACCATCATTCTTATTTGGAAAGAAAGGACCGGCGACATGCATTTTTTCAATGGTATTGAATTCGGCGCTGTGTG
>DATGFZ010000228.1:0-26303 GCA_035308805.1 Puia sp.
CAACGGTCATCATTATGCGTGTTGGCATATTCTTTTAAAATAGCAATAAATTCCTTTTTTGTTTTTGCCGCGCGAAGATTTACGCTGGCGAGCTGATATCCGCCACTTAGAAAATGGGTATGATTATCTATAAATCCGGGCACGATCATTTTCCCGTCAATATCCGTTATTTGGGTATTTGGCCCCTCGTACGCCTGGTATTCGTTTCCGACATACATAATCGCACCGTCCCTGATGGCAATGGCTGTAGCCTGTTCATTGGCAGAGTCGCCGGTCCAGATTTTTGCATTGATATAGATCTTATCTGCCGCTTGCTGATGCGAGCAGGAAATAAAAAAAACAAGTGCAATAAGCGCAGGAATAATTTTTTTCATGTGGCAATTAAATTATGGTTCGGATAAAGATAAATAATATGATCTGCTGAAAAAGCATGTTGACTGTCAGTACCCGCATAAAATAAAAAATCCTTCTTGAATAAGAAGGATTTTAAAAGAGATATATCGATTGATAAAATTAATAATCCCTGTCGTAACCGCCACCGCCGCCGCCGCGATTGTAGCCGCCTTTTTTGTATCCACCACCTCCGCCACCGCCGCCGAAGCTTCTCTTTTTGAAACCACCACCGCCACCGCCCTGCTGTTTTGGTTGTGATTCATTAACGATGATTTTGCGTCCCATCACTTCACTGTCATAAAGACTAGTGATAGCCTGCTGAGCTTCACCAGCGTCTTCCATTTCAACAAAGCCAAAGCCTTTGCTGCGTCCGGAAACTTTGTCTTTAACAATTTTAGCAGATGCTACGGCACCATGTTGTTCAAAAAGATTTCTTAAATCCTCGTCGGTCATTTGCCAGGAGAGATTTCCTACATAAATGTTCATTGGTCTAAAAAATTAATAATTAAAAAATGCCTCCGCATTTTATTATTGGATACAATGAACTGACGAAACTACAAGAGTGAGCTACAACAGAACACAGTAAGAACGTACAATAATAGCAGAGCTTCCTATGGTAAAGATAGGGATTTTCTTATTATACAAAATTTTGTGTATAAAAAGATTCAAAGCCGGAAAGTCAGCAAAGCCGGAACGATTTTCCTGTCATTGTCCTGCAGCCTCACCGGCTTAAAGATTGGCTGAAATTTATTCTGCTACCACTTCAAATTGAGCTTCAGCTTCGTTGCCATTGCCGAAATCAATTTTCGCTTTATAAGTTCCAAGTTCTTTCACCTCATCAATGATGTGAATGCGGCGGCGGTCTATCTCATAACCCTTCTGGTCGCGGATCGCGCGGGCCAGCTGTACAGAGGTGACACTTCCGAAAATTTTTCCGCTGGTGCCGGTTTTTGCCCCGATCTTCAATGGAGATTCTTTCAGCACTTCAATTACCTTATTTATTTCAGCCATCAGTTTGGCTTCTTTTTTCTGCAACTGTTTCATGCGCTCTTCCATCTGCTTTATATTGCCGGGACTCGCTTCCACGGCCAGCTTGCTGGGAATGAGGAAATTGCGTGCGTAACCATTTTTAACACTCACTTTTTCATGAGCAGCACCGAGGTTGTCAACGTCTTGTATCAATATTACTTCCATGATTGCCTCCTTACTTTAATAAATCGGTTACATACGGCAATATCGCCATTTGTCGGGCTTTCTTCACGGCGTCGGAAACCTTGCGCTGGTATTTCAGCGAGTTGCCGGTAAGCCTGCGCGGCAATAACTTGCCTTGTTCGTTAAGGAATTTTTTCAAAAACTCACCGTCTTTGTAGTCGATGTATTTAATTCCATACTTTTTAAAACGGCAAAATTTCTTGGCTCTTTTTTCCGTTTTGATCGCCGTCAGGTACTTGATTTCATTAGCTTTTGCCATAAATTAAGCCTCCACTTTTTCGGTTGCAGTTGGTACACCACTTTTCCTTTTGGCATTGTACTCGACGGCGTATTTATCGAGTTTTGTAGCCATGAAACGTAACACATTTTCGTCACGAAGAAGCTGTATTTTAAACTTCTCATTGAAGTCGGATGGCGCACTGTACTCCAGAACCCAGTACAAGCCTGTGGTTTTTTTCTGGATGGAATACGCCAGTGATTTTAGTCCCCAGGGATTTTCGTGCACTACTTTTCCGCCATTTTCTTTTACGAAGGCGGAAAATTTTTTCTGAGAAGCTTTGTAGTCTTCGTCAGACAGCACAGGGGTAAAAATCACCATCAATTCATAATTGTTCATTTCCCTGTTTTTTGTTTGTTTTTAAAAATGTAAAATGGGTTGCAAAAGTAGTGTTTTTGCAGTAAAAGGCAAAAAAGAAGTGTGAATGAGGAATGAGACAGCCGGAGCCGGCAAGCCCGGAAAGAAATCGATGAATCATAAGCGCAGGGACAGGGTGGTCATGTTGGTATCCTCCCTCTGTTTTTGCATCACCCCTGCCGGGTTGTAATCCGGCGATGGCGCGGCCTGCAGCCTGGCTTCGGGGCAGGGCTTCATTTCCCAAAAAAATCAACCGGCTAACCCATCAACTCCTGTTGATTGCGGGCATCCACTGTCAGGGGACAAGCAGGACTTCTTGTCAGCAAACCTCCAAATGGCATTTTGTTTGATGAGGACCGGTATCAGGAATCAAAACCATCCCAAAGCGACAGGCAGCGGAATCGATCAAGGAGACGGCGGTATTATTTTGGCGGTGTTTTTTGGTTCTTTTTTGCGCCAAAAATGGCTACATGCAGTTGAATAAGTCAGAAAAATTCCTGTCATTAAAACATAAATCATGCAAAAAGGCAACATCAGGGTTCAAACGGAAAACATCTTTCCCATCATCAAGAAATTTTTATACAGCGACCATGAAATTTTTATCCGGGAACTGATCAGCAATGCCGTTGACGCAACACAAAAATTAAAAACACTGGCGTCCATCGGCGAAGCTAAGGGTGAACTTGGTGACCTGTCTATTACCGTTGCCCTGGATGTCGCTGGCAAAACAATTACCATTGGTGACAGGGGAATTGGCATGACTTCCGAAGAAGTTGATAAATACATCAACCAGGTTGCCTTATCCGGTGCGGAAGAATTTGTGAACAAGTATAAAGGGCAAAACGAAAACAATATTATCGGAAAATTCGGGCTTGGTTTTTATTCCGCTTTCATGGTGAGCGAAAAAGTTGAGGTGATCACAAAAAGTTATACAAAAAATGCGAAGGCCGTAAAATGGGAATGTGACGGTAGCCCGGAATACACGCTGGAAGAAACTGAAAAAGAAAATCGCGGAACAGATATTGTTCTTCACATTAATGAAGACAGTAAGGAATTTCTGGATGCCTACCGCATCAAATCGATACTTGAAAAATTCTGTAAGTTTTTGCCAATTCCGATTTATTTTAAGGATTCAGCCGAGGAAAAAAAGGAAGGTGAGGAAGTAAAACCCATCAACAACACTACCCCGATCTGGGTTAAAAAACCCGGTGAGTTATCTAAAGAAGACTACGAAAAATTTTATAAAGAATTATATCCGTTTGGCGAAGCGCCGTTGTTTTGGATTCATCTCAACGTTGATTATCCTTTCAACCTGACGGGCATTTTATATTTCCCGAAAATCAAACAGAGCTACGAAATCCAGAAAGACAAAATTCAGTTATACAGCAACCAGGTTTTTGTAACGGATGAAGTGAAAGACATTGTTCCGGAATTTTTAATGTTATTGCATGGGGTGATTGACAGCCCTGACATACCCCTGAACGTTAGCCGGAGTTATTTACAGGGTGATCCGAACGTAAAGAAAATCAATAACCACATCACCAAAAAGGTAGCGGATAAACTTGAAGAAATCTTTAATAAGGAAAGAAAAGAGTTTGAGGAAAAATGGGAAAGCCTTGGTCTGTTTGTGAAGTACGGAATGATGACTGATGACAAGTTCCTGGAAAAGGCAAACAGGTTTCACATCATGGAAGATGCTGACGGCAGCAGGTTCTATACGCTTGAAGAGTACCGGATCGCCGCCGAAGCCCTGCAAAAAAATAAGGATGGGAAACTGGTTATTCTTTACACCACCAATCCGGTCCAGCAGGATAGCTATATTCAGCACGCAAAAGCAAAAGGGTATATCGTGCTGAAGATGGAAACGCTGGTGGATGCCGGTTTTATCAATCAGATGGAAATGAAATGGGACAGCGTTCATTTCACCAGGGTGGACAGCGATATCGCTGACAACCTGGTAGACAAGCAGGAAACCAGTGAAAGTGTGCTGAATAAAAGTGACGAAGAGAAATTAAAGAAACTGTTTACCATCGACATGCCTTTGCTGCATGTTACGGTCGAAGTGAAAGGCTTGAGCCCGGATGCGCCGCCGGTTGTTGCGACTCGTCCTGAATTTATGCGTCGCATGAAAGATATGGCAGCGATGAGCGGACCCATGGGAGGTTTTTATGCAAACATGCCTGATGAGGTTACCTTAACGGTAAACGGCAACCACCGGATTTTTCAAAATGTGCTCACCGAAGATGATGAAGACAAACAACAGATGGTCGTGCATAACCTGGCTGACCTTGCCTTGCTGTCGCAAGGATTGCTGAAAGGAAATAATCTAACGGCTTTTATTAACCGAAGTGTGGAATTGATTGAAGGAAAGGAGAAAAGCAGGATTATTGTATAGGGAAAAGGTAGATGGGTTCATGGTTTTATGATGTGCAGCGCATCTCCCGGTCATGCCGGACAAAGACCCTTATCTCTTTTTCTCAGATTAACGTTCAGCCAGGTTAAAATCTATCACTTTGAGCTGAAGATGTATTTGGTCATTCCATTCGTTTTCATCCAGCGTAAATACAACATCCACCGGTTTTTTCCCCTGAAGCAAATGGAACTTTTCAGCCAGGTTGAAACCGATTCCGCTACAAACAACATTATCCTGGTTTAGCGAAAACCGGATGTGCTGTTCTTTCACAATTTTTGAATAGCCGGTGTCCGTCACATTTTTTGCAATAAAAACAGGGCGCATATTGTCCGGGCCGAATGGCTCCATCTGGCAAAGAATCTTATAAAAAGACGCCGTAATGTCTGAAAATTTTATTTCAGCATCAATAATGATTTCAGGAATCAATTGATGCGGCAAAATGGTGGACGAAACAATTTCTTCAAACTTGATGGTGAATGCTTCAACCTGCTGGGGCAACAGGGTCACTCCTGCAGCTGCAAAATGACCACCATAACCCAGCAAATGTTCGCGGCAGGCATGCACAGCTTCATACAAATTAAACCCATTGACACTTCTTGCACTGCCAGTGAGGACTTCTCCGCTTTTGGTAAGCACCACCGTGGGACGATAATATTTTTCAATTAACCGGGAGGCGACAATTCCTATCACGCCTTTGTGCCAGTGCGGTTGAAAAACAACGGTTGATTTTTTATTGATGAGCAAATCGTCGCCGTCTATTATTGCCAGCGCTTCTCCGGTAATGTGCATGTCAGCCTCTTTGCGGTCGGTATTGTCTGCCTGCAGCATCTCCGCAA
This sequence comes from Puia sp., assembly GCA_035308805.1. Classification (GTDB taxonomy): domain Bacteria; phylum Bacteroidota; class Bacteroidia; order Chitinophagales; family Chitinophagaceae; genus Puia. The sequence continues at coordinate 5,489 of DATGFZ010000228.1, forward strand.
AATGCAACGCCTCCCCGACCTGGGAAGCTACAAACATCTGCACTGCTTTTCTTGCGTCATCCATTCGTCCTGCGGCATTAACGCGCGGTGCGATCATAAAAACCAGGCTGTTGATGCTCATTTTTTTTTTAAGACCGCTTAATTGTATCAGGGCTCTGATTCCGGCATTAGGATTTTCATTCACTTTTTTTAATCCGTAAAAAGCAAGGATTCTGTTTTCGCCGGTCATCGGAACAATGTCTGCCGCAATCGCAGTGGCAACGAGATCCAGATAATTAAATGGTTCGTCTTCCGCGAGGTTCACCTGTTGGGCTAATGCGGTGATCAATTTAAAACCGACACCGCACCCGCATAACTCTTTATAGGGATAGTGACAATCTTTTTGTTTCGGATTGAGAATGGCCGCTGCAGGCGGCAACACGTCATCGGGTAAATGGTGATCACATACAATAAAATCAACGCCTAACGTTGATGCATAACCGATTAGGTCGGCAGATTTTATGCCGCAATCCAGAGAAATGATCAGATCAAAATTATTTTCATGGGCAAAATCAATCCCCATTTTCGAAACGCCATAACCTTCCCGGTACCTGTTGGGAATATAAAATTCAACAAATCCGGGATCATAAATTTTTTGCAGGAACATGAACATACAGGCAACGGAAGTCGTACCATCAACATCATAGTCTCCATACACTAAAATTTTTTCCCGGTTATTACATGCTGAGAGAATCCGGTCAACCGCTTTATCCATGTCTTTCATCAGCCAGGGATCATGCAATTCATTCAACTGCGGCCGAAAGTATTTTTTTGATTCTTCGTAGGTTTCAACATGACGCTCAATTAACACTTTACACAAAACGGGATTTATTCTCAATTCGGTTTGCAGGGACTGCCATTTGGTCTCCTCAGCCTGTAATATGTTCCATCTTTTCTGCATGCAGGTAATCAGGGTATTGTTTAAGAAGTTATTGTACCAAAGATGGTGAGCCGCGCCAATCGATTCCCCGTTTTCCTTTCGTGTAATTCTCCATCATTCGGGTTATCCTTGTTTTTAGTATTTTCTATCCGTTGTAAATTTCACCAGGTCTTCCAAGGCTTTTCTTGCCTCGCTGTCTTCAAATTCATGCAATATGGCAAACGCTTCCTGGCGGTAAATGTTCATTTTTTTGACGGCATAATCTATTCCGCCCGTTTCAATTACTTTATTGATCACATACTGAACTTTCTGACGGTCTTTATTTTTGTTCTTGATGATGTAAATCAAATTCTTTCTTTCGGATTTGTCAATATTGTTCAGGGTGTAGATCAGTGGCAGGGTCATTTTTTTTTCTTTGATATCATTTCCCGTTGGCTTGCCGACTGATTCGGAACCGTAATCAAACAGATCATCCTTTATCTGAAAGGCTATGCCTGCTTTTTCGCCGAACGTTTTTAATTTTTCCGTCAATTGTTCATCATGACTGGTTGAATAGGCACCAGCAGCACATGCCGATGCAAGCAGGGAAGCGGTTTTATTTCGTATGATCTCAAAATATACTTCTTCACTGATATCCAGTAAGCGCGATTTTTCCAGTTGCATCAATTCGCCTTCGCTCATTTGTCTTACGGGGTTGGAAAGAATCTGGAGGATTTTAAAATCATCATGATCCAGAGAAAGAAGCATTCCTTTTGCAAAAAGATAATCGCCCACCAAAACAGAAATCTTGGTTTTCCATAAAGCATAGGTTGAAAAAAAACCACGCCGTTCCAAAGATTCATCGACCACGTCATCATGAACGAGACTTGCCGTGTGTAACATTTCTACCAGCGAAGCAGCGCGATAGGTTGAATCATTAATTTGCCCGCAAAGTTTTGCCGACAACAATACGAACATCGGCCGCAACTGTTTGCCTTTTCTGTTTACAATAAAACGCATGATGCGATCCAATAGCGGCGTGTCACTTTTTACGGCTTCCTTGAATTTCTTTTCAAAAATCGATAGCTCGTCCGATATTATTTTAGGTGTGTTCATTAATAATGTGGAGCAAATTACTATTTTGCGCATATTCTTTTTGCAGGCATCAAATTTTAAATTTTAATTGTACGGATCGCTTTAAGTTGATTAATTATCTCATTTACAGGAAAAAAATTTGGTTTTTGGTCACCATTCGATATTTTTGCACAGAATCTTTGGACTGTTAAATCATTCATTCACAATAAACTTCAGTTATGGCAAGCAAAAAGTACGTATTCTTAGCTGTCCTGTTCATACTGTTTGCATCTGCTTCATTTTCGCAGGTAAGCTCGAGCAGCTATGATCTTCGGGACTCATCACTCATCCCCTCTAAACGATTACCTCAGCATAATGAGTTTTTACAAAACGCATATCCTTTTCCGGCAATGCCACGCAACCAATGGGAAGTGGGCGTTAAGGGCGGTCTGCCATTTGGCTCGACCGATGTCAGATATTGGGGACCAACGGGAGGCTTTGGAATACATGTACGTAAGGCCATTGGTTATGTGTTCTCTTTGCGTGGTGAATTTGATTGGTTGCGAATCAAAGGGTTGAATTTTGAACCATCGGGTGATTTTGCCAATAACACTGCCTGGACCAGTCAGGGATATACTCCTGGTGTGGATCATGTTTTTTATAATTACCGCTCAACCATTAACGAATTGAGCCTGCAGGGACTTGTGACTTTGAATAATATCCGGTTCCATAAAGCAAAAACTGGTTTTAATCTCTATGGATTTGGCGGGATTGGTCTGTCCAGGTACAATACATTTGTCAATACGCACAACGGAAGCGGGAATTATGCACAGGCTTTTGACCAGCTTTTTAATCAATACGGAGCTACCGGATTCACCTACAGCAACAGAAAGGCAATAAAGAAAGCCGTAAAATCAATCATGACGGGGAAATTCGATACGCAGGCACAGGAGGATCAGGGACAGCCTAAACTGGGAGGATGGCCGGTCTATCCGGTACTGGTTGTAGGCGCGGGTGCAGAATACAAGCTAAACAACAGATTCAACATTGCTCTTGAATATAAGCACACGTTTATTAAAACCGATCTGCTAGACGGTCAGCAATGGCAGGAAAACGGGCTTACGCAAACAGCTCAGACAAGGGATTTCGACGCATATGGTTTCCTGAGCCTGGGTTTGAATTATAATATCGGCGCCAAATCTGTTGAGCCGCTGTGGTGGCTTAACCCATTGGATTACGCTTACAGCGAAATCAATGCGCCGCGCCACATGAAAATGCCCAAGCCCATCCTGGATGACTCTGATGGTGATGGCGTAACTGACCAGTTCGATCTGGAGCCCAATACGCCAAAAGGCTGCCCGGTTGATACACACGGGGTGAGCCGCGATACGGATGGTGACGGTGTTCCTGACTGTAAGGATAAAGAACTGATCACTCCGACAATCTGCCAGCCTGTGGATGCGGACGGTGTAGGTAAGTGCCCGGAACCACAGTGTTGCAAGGACATTAAAGCAATGCTGGATTCCGGTAACTACGGCGGGCCGAGATCAAAATGCAATATCGGGGATCTGCCAAGTGTCACCTTTAAAGGCAAAACGGTTACATTGAGCAAAGATGCAAAAGCATTGTTGTCAAGTGTTGCTGAAAAAATGCGTAACAATCCAAACTGTAAAGTTGCTGTTGTCGGATACGGTGAATCAAGCAAGGCTGCACAGCAATTGAGCTGGGATCGCGTTAACCAGGTAATCACTTACCTGATCGAAAAAGAAGGCATCAGCGGTGACAGATTTATTTTCAGGTACGCTCAGACCGGTGGTGATGAAAACACGATCGATTTGAAAGACGGAACCGGCGAAGAAGGACCAAACACCGTTCCTGCTCCGCACCCGAACCTGAGAAAGAAAAAGTAAATACAGATCCATTTCAAATAATCATACAACCCTCCGCCAAAAACGGAGGGTTTTTTATCTAATCATTAACTCATTATTTTTGGGCCTGCAGCTGAATAATTTCATTTTTGTCCGAAAAGCTTAACTTTGCAAACTTTTATGAGATTATTCATATTGTTATTACTGGCCTGTTTTACCATTTCATCCTGTACTTTTTTGTCCAATACGGGCAATAGCCTGGCATTCTGGAATCATAAAAAAAATGCAAGCTTTTCTAAAATCATGAAAAGCAAGGACAATGAGTATAAGTTGAGAATGGCTGAGAATTATTATGTGAAGAAGGATTATAATCATGCCGAGCAATTGTATGAAGAGCTTTTCCCGATATTTAAGGCTAGCGCCCAGTTTGAGGACCTGTACTATAAATTTGCGTACTGCTCTTTTTACTTAAGAGATTATACCAACGCAGAAAATTTATTTAAGGGATTTGTTGAAGTTTTTCCCAATAGCCAAAAGGCTGAAGAGATGGAATACATGCGTGCCTATACTTTTTATAAACAATCGCCCAAAGCGGAACTGGATCAAACCAATACGACAAAAACCATTGGGTTTATGCAGGCTTTTATCAATACCCATCCGGGCTCGGTACGCATAAAGGATGCGACAGATATTATTGATAAATGCCGCGCAAAACTGGAACAGAAGGATTTTAAGAGCGCGCAATTGTATTTTGATATGAATTTTTACAAGGCAGCTTCCATTACCTTTACGATGTTATTAAACAGCTATCCGGATTCGCAAAAAGGTGACCTGTATAAATTGTATGTGATCCGGGCGGATTTCCAGTTTGCCGCGTTGAGTATTGAGGAAAAAAAAGAAGACCGTTTTCAACAGGTGGTTGCAGACTGTAATGATTTCATAGATCGTTTTCCCGACAGCAAATTGACCAAAGAAGTTCAGGTATATTTGAATTCATCTCAAAACAATATAAAATCTTTAAAAAATGAGCCGCTTAAGAAGACAAGTTAGTGCCAGCACCGCCAATGTAGTCGAAACAAAAAATTTAAACGAGATCAAAGGCAAGACAGGAAACCTGTATGAATCCATCGCCATTGTTGCCAAGAGAGCAAACCAGATCAATGTATCCTTAAAAGAGGAATTGCATAATAAGCTGGAAGAGTTTGCAAGCCATACAGATAATCTCGAAGAAATCCATGAAAACAAAGAACAAATAGAAATTTCCAAAGCATATGAAAGAATGCCCAATCCGGCATTGCTTGCCACGCAGGAGTTTCTTGAAGACAAGATATATTATCGCAAGAACGAGGATGACTTGTTCAGCTAGGAATATTTTTTTAAAGTCAATGAACATGCGATGGGTCCATACCGTCGCATTTTATTTTTAAGAAAGCCATAATGTTTGCATAAAATAAAAGGCATAATTTTATTTATATGTTGAAGGGGAAAAAAATATTATTGGGCGTTACCGGAAGCATTGCTGCGTATAAATCCATTTTACTCACCAGGCAATTCATAAAAGCCGGCGCGGAAGTTCGTGTGGTCATGACGCCTGCGGCAAAGGATTTTGTTACTCCGCTTTCTCTGTCTACCATTTCGAAAAATAAAGTGCTGACTGACCTGTTCGAAGAACATTCATGGACTAATCATGTCGAGTTGGGTCGCTGGGCGGATGTCATGATCATCGCTCCGCTGAGTTGTAACACCCTTGCCAAAATGGCTAACGGGCTATGTGATAACCTGCTTTTGGCAACCTATCTGTCGGCTGCATGCCCGGTAATCGTGGCTCCGGCAATGGACGAGGATATGTGGAACCATCCATCCACAAAGAACAATCTGGAAAAAATTATATCGGCCGGTAACAAAATCATTCCGGTTGAAACCGGTGAATTGGCCAGTGGTTTATACGGTGAAGGAAGGATGGCAGAGCCTGAAGCGATTGTTCAGTTCACAGAAAAGATTTTTTTTTTGAATAAGGAGATCTCGGGGAAAAAGGTGTTGGTTACCGCGGGTCCGACTTATGAATCACTGGATCCTGTCCGTTTTATTGGTAACCGGTCGAGCGGGAAAATGGGAATTGCCATTGCCGAAGAGTTGGCTGGGCGGGGGGCAATGGTTGACCTGGTCATAGGACCCACTTTTTTTACCATCAATGACCCCCATATCCATGTTCAGCGCGTGGAATCGGCCGCGCACATGTATGATGAATGCATCAAGCGATTTGCTGATTCCGATGCAGCGATCCTGTCGGCGGCTGTCGCTGATTACACACCCGTGTCATCTTCAAAAGAAAAAATAAAAAAGACAGGTGATACCCTCACGCTGGAACTAAAAAAAACAAAAGACATCTTAAAAACACTGGGTCAGCAGAAAAAGAAGGGACAGGTATTGATCGGCTTTGCATTGGAAAACAACAACGAGAAAACATATGCTGTCGGAAAACTGCAAGAGAAGAACGCGGATATGATCGTACTGAATTCCTTAAATGACGAAGGAGCCGGATTTGGTTTCGATACAAATAAAATAACCATTTTTGAAAAAAGCGGAGTTGAATGGAATTACGAAAGAAAACCAAAACAACAAGTAGCCAAAGATATCGTTGATAGACTTGTAAACTTATTGTATGCTAAATAAGATATTTTTTTCTGCCTTTTTTTGGGTGGTAACGCTTTCATCAATCAAAGCGCAGGAACTCCAGGCAAGTATTTCCATCAATGCCAGCCGTGTTCCCACGACGGTAGATCATAAAATTTTTAAAACACTGCAAACTGCGTTATCCAATTTTGTTAACGGAAGGAAATGGGGTAATGAAAACTTTCAGTCAAACGAGCGGATACCCTGCAATTTTATCCTTAACATCACACAGCCGCTTAACAACAATGAGTTCAGCGCCACGCTCACCGTTCAGGCTTCACGGCCCATTTATAATTCTTCTTATCAAAGTCCTTTGATCAATTACATGGATGAAAATGTGACTTTCCGTTATGTAGAATTTCAGACATTGGATTTTAGCGAGTCACGCGTCCAGGGAAATGAGCCGGTTGCGGCCAACCTGACCGCCGTGTTTGCGTATTATATCTACACTATACTAGGGCTTGATTTTGATTCATTTTCTTCACGCGGCGGTGATGAATATTTTCAAAAAGCGGAAAATATTGTCAACAATTCGCCGGACGCAACCGAAATTACCGGGTGGAAACCTTTCGACGGTCTGAGGACAAGGTATTGGTTGATGGAAAATTTAACCAACAGCAAATATGCCCTGGTGCACGATGCATTTTACAATTATTACCGGATGGGGTTGGACCAGATGTATGATAAGGAAATTGACGCACGAAATGGAATCCTTAATGCGTTGAATCAATTAAACACCGTTAATACGGAGACGCCTGGTACGATGATCCTTCAGTTTTTTTTCGTGGGAAAAGGAAATGAAATTGCAAACATTTTCAAAAAGGCTTCGATGGATGAAAAGGCCCGTGCACTTGATCTGCTATCCAGGATGGATGTTGGCAATGCCAATTTGTATAAACAGTATTTGCAATGAAAAAGATCGGCAGTGTAATGTGGTGTTTATTTTTTGTGGCTTGTACAGATAAGAACAATGCGCCTGCGAATATCATTCAGAAAGACACGATGAGAAATGTGATGTGGGATATGATCCAGGCTGACCAGTATGCCAAACTTTACCTGGTCAGGGATTCCTGTACCATTAATGTCAAGGATGAAACCATAAAGTTGTATCAGCAGGTATTTCAGATCCATCACATCACCAAAGATGAATTCGAAAAAAGTTATAAGTATTATATGGCTCACCAGGATTTAAACAAGTTGGTGTTTGACAGTCTTTCCGCTCAGATACTGCGGGAACGCCACCAGCCAAAATTTACCCCTAAACCGAAGCCGTTTTTAAAGCCAATATCAAAACCAGTAAAGCAATAGGCTTTTTGGTAAGGTTGTTTAATTGTAATTTTATCTTCTTAAAAAAATAAATGAACAAGGTATTTGCCAATGCTGATGACTCCATCAAAGACCTGACTGATGGCGTTACGATCATGCTGGGTGGGTTTGGATTATGCGGCATTCCTGAAAATTGCATTGCGGCATTAATAAAAAAAGAAATTAAGAATCTCACCTGTATTTCGAATAATGCAGGCGTTGATGACTTTGGTTTGGGATTGTTGCTTCAAACGCGGCAAATAAAAAAAATGATCAGCTCATACGTGGGGGAGAATGCTGAATTTGAAAGACAATTGTTAAATGGGGAGCTTGAAGTCGATCTGGTTCCACAGGGTACATTGGCAACGAGGATTCAAATGGCAGGAATGGGTATCCCTGCATTTTACACGCCGGCAGGATATGGAACAGAGATCGCAAATAATAAAGAAGTCAGGGAATTCAATAACAAGATGCACCTGATGGAATACGCGCTCCACGCGGATTTTGCCCTTGTCAAAGCATGGAAGGGGGATGAACTGGGAAATCTTGTTTTTCGGAAAACGACCCGTAATTTTTCCTCTTCCATGGCCAAAGCGGGAAACATTACTATTGCAGAAGTAGAACTTTTGGTAAAACCCGGAGAATTGGATGCAGACCAGATTCATGTACCGGGAATCTACGTGCACAGAATCTTCCAGGGGAACAATTATGAAAAGAGGATTGAACGAAGAACGGTAAGGATAACCTGACCGTTGGCAGCAAACAACCGAAGAAGGAACAAATTTCACCAATATCGAATTCATAAATCAGCAGTTCACAGATGGCACTGGATAAATTTGGCATAGCGAAACGAATAGCCCTCGAATTACAAGATGGCATGTATGTCAATCTTGGCATTGGTATACCGACACTGGTCGCGAATTATATTCCAAAAAACATTTCTATCATACTGCAATCGGAAAACGGAATTTTGGGGATGGGCCCCTATCCGTCTGAACAGGAAATTGACGCCGACCTGATCAATGCCGGAAAAGAAACGGTGACCATTTTGCCGGGCGCAGCTTTTTTTGACAGTGCAGAAAGTTTTGGGATGATAAGAGCCGGCAAAGTCGATCTGACCGTGTTGGGCGCGATGGAAGTTTCTGAAACAGGCGACATTGCCAACTGGAAAATTCCGGGCAAAATGGTAAAAGGAATGGGTGGCGCCATGGATCTGGTTGCCAGTGCGAGGAATATTATTGTTGCCATGCAACATACAAATCCTAAAGGCGAATCAAAATTATTGCCGTTTTGTACCCTGCCGCTGACAGGAATGCGGTGCGTAAAAAAAGTGGTTACTGACCTCGCTGTCCTGCAAATCACGCCGGATGGTTTTGAATTATTGGAAAGGGCACCTGGAATAACCGTTGAAGAAATAAAAACCAAAACGGCCGGCAAATTGATTGTGAAAGGTGAAATCCCTGAAATGCCTATCTGATAAACAAATCATCCCCGGTTCCATCGTTATCCTTGTGGTATAAGACCGCCAGGGCATAAAATGCATAACGAACCAGGCTTGCAATATGTAACAGGATGATCCTGTCTTTTTCTGCCTCACCTCCTGCAGGAATAATAGTGACCAGCAGCGCGATGAAAAAATAAAATAAGGTTCCGATGGCTATCCAAAGCAGGGGGTAGATGAAGATCATTACATCGTCCTTTTCCACGAGGTTAAAAGAAATGAACCCGGCAATAACAATGATGATCACCTCGATCGTTATTTCAATACCTGTTCTTTTTTCACCCGCGCCCATTGAAAAATATAAAGTGAGGATCACTGCAAGAAAAGTAATGGAAAAAAAAGTCAGCAGCTCTTTGTGCCTGGTGCTCAGGGCTGATGAAAAAATCTGGACAATGAGCATGAGTTCCGCCAGGGAAAAGATATTCCGTATGGTATGTTGATTGCTGGGGGGTGATTGCGGGATGACGAGGAGAACAGCATTTTCCAGGAAATTCAACAGGCATAATATCATTAACAAAGCGAGTGGCTCTTTGCTATATTTCTTTTTAATAACAATGAACACTGCCGGCAGCAGCGATAAAAACGCATTGATAAAAAAAAGTGCATCAGTAAAAACAGACTCGGGTCTAGGCATATCATGCTGTTTCGGACTAACCGTTTCTTCATAACGTGGGGGATCAATTTTCTTTTGTGGTTATGGGGAAGTTGACAAAACTTAATCGATGAGGTTATTCTTGACGGCAAAAAAAACCAAGCCTGCAGTATTTTTCGCACCAAACCGTTCCATCAAACGATCTTTAATGGCTTCAACGGTTCTGGGGCTCAGATCCAGCTTTTGGGCAATTTCCTGGGCTGTAAATTCCATGCATATGTATTTGACCACGTCTCTTTCGCGGTCATTTAACGTGATTTCCGTGTTCAGGTTGGGTATAACCTTAGTGCGTGCGTGTGATTTTTTCAGCAAGATCCGGTTTACAAAATTATTGAGGTAATAGCCTTTGGTTGCCACCTCAACGATCGCTTTTTTTATTTCGGCAGGATCAGCGCTTTTTAATAAATATCCATTGGCGCCGATTTCCATCATGTGGCTTACAAAGCGCTCATCTTCGTACATGGTTAACGCGATGATGTGAATATGTGGGTATTGTTTGGCAACTATTTTTGTTGTTTCAATGCCATCTTTTACCGGCATTCTAAGATCCATCAATATGACATCCGGTTCTGAAGCCGCCAGGCCTTCCAGCAACTCCTGCCCGTTTTCAGCTTCCTGAACAAATTTTATGTTGGTGTAGGGGCGCAATGACAACACGACTCCTTTACGGAATATTTTGTGGTCGTCAGCAATGGCAACTTTAATAGTGCTCATGGGTTAATACAGAAGATCTTTAAAATTACACATTAAATCTCTATTCTCATGCATCAAGGACGTTATCTCCTTCTTTTATCAGTTCAATAGTGACCTTATAGTAGGTCTGCGACATGTCCTTTTCAAAAAATATCTTTCCGTGTAAAACTTTAAGCCGGCTTTGAATATTTTTTAGTCCCAATCCCACATTGCTTTTATTCAATTTTTCAAAATCGGCCTGCGTCAAACCGCGGCCATCGTGATGCAGTCGGATAAAAAATTTATTTCCACTCGTGTTTTGCGTCAGGTGAATAAAACTGGCATTGCTGTGTTTAAGGATATTATTGACCAGTTCCTGGATAACCCGGAAAATAATCAACTCGGTTTCCGTTTGCAAACGTTCTTTATAATCATGGAAACGCGAACTGGCATTCATGCTTCCTGAACCACTTATTTTTTGGAACAGGTCATTGACTGCTGATTCCAGCCCGAAATTTTTTAAAGTTGGCGGAAGCAGGCTGTGCGAGATATTTCTGATAAGCTGAATGGTATCATCAATGATTTGCTTAGCGCTGTAAATGCTTTGTAATTGCGTTGCCTTGTCGAGGTTGACCAGGTTTTCGTTGAGGTATAATCTTGCCGTGGCGAGTAATGGACCGGCATCATCGTGAAGGTCGGCAGCAATGCGCTGGCGTTCTTCTTCCTGCATCCGGATAGATGCGTTGAGGAGCATTTTCTGCTGGTTTTGCTCTAATTTTTGCAGTCTTGTCTGATAGCGGATAACTTTTCGCTGGTGGAAAATGATAAATACTACTAACCCTATAGTAAGGGCCAACATGCCAATGGTGCCAAAAAAAAGCACCGTCGACACTTTATCGGTAGCAGCTATTTGTAGAATTATCATGTAAATTTCGTCAAAGGGTTAGGGTTGACATTACTGTAAACTTATTTAAAACGACTTTTCGAACATATTCGTATCATAACTATCGTCGGTAATCATATTTAGTTTATTGTTGCGGGCAATGATGAATGCAATTGAGAAAAAAATGTTTTTTACAATTTCAAAGGCATCATTGATAATCCACAATGAACTGTTTTGCTTATCCTTAAGGTCCGACGTGAAAAGAAATAAAAATAAAGTGCCCGACAGATAAACGATGCATCCCACGACGATCCAGAATTTGTAAGATTGATAAATAAACAATGTCTCAGGCAGATTCAGCTGTTCATAAAAGAAAAATATCGAATAGCTGACGATGAGAATCGCTGTAATCAATGCAGCCCAAAAATCAAAGTTTGCTATATGGGAATAAAGAAGGAATAGCTCAAAGCCAATGGTAGCAATAGAAACCGCGATGATTATTTTTGTAAATAACCTGTTTCGAATGGAAAGGAAAAAAAATGCTGCAAAAAAAAAGTATTCACATATCGCAAAATAGCTGATGACTAAAGATGCGTGATTTTTTACAGCGCCGAGCAAGAAACCGGATATGACCGACAATAATGCATAAAAAAATATCACCCATAGGGCTATTATCTTTTTGTTTCTTTTAAAAAATACAAAAAATAAAACTACAGGTGATAATTGTGCCAGTAAGCCTAAAATGACAAATAATGGTGCCAATGTATGTTTACATATTTATTCAAATATAAAACATTAGATTTTTGTTTCCATTATTTACTTGGTCATAATTACTGCTAAATCTCTTGCTTTTTAAGACCAATTTCCTGATCTTAAAACGGCCACCAATTGATTGGCCAGTAGCTGGCGCGTGTTGTAGAGTTTCTTTTAGTTGTCATGACAATAAGCTTTTGATTGTTTACAATATTGTTTATACTGTGTAAATAACCTCCCAAAAAAAATATTTACAAACCGTGTACTGGTTAGATAAAAAGTGCTAAATTGCTCATAACTGATTATCTATTAGTAAATTTACGAACGTATTTATTCGCGGCAAAGTTGCAAAAATAAGGTATTTTTTCACGAATCGATAGTAATTTTACTATCGCTTCTTTGCGTAAAAAGACGAGAAAATTCCCGAGATTGTAGAAAATTATGCACATTTTTGACCAGGATGTGCACAAAATTAACGCAGATTGGCTCTTTAAACTGAATATGCTTTGACCAAAAATGTGCAGGGAGAATTTATTTGCTGCAATTTACACGTTAAGAATTGCGTTTATTTCAATCACGCGCCCGAGTGTATTGCATGTTGAGGTGCCGGCTCGATTTTTCTGACATAAAAATGCAGGGTGTGATTGCTCTTTTTTGGGATGCAATTATTTTTGTCAGCAATATCGGGTGTTCTTTCGAAAGTAATATTGCAAAATTGGAATGATGAATTTACTTTTTTATAACGATGAATATACGGTTGGAAAATTGAAAACGATAGCATATAAAAGATGATGAAAATTTTAGATTAAAAAACCGGATCCAAACTTTACTAACTAGTTAATACCAGCGAAACCACTATGGCAGAAGAATTGATTATAAAAGTTTGCATTGCTGATGATCACAAAATTTTCCGCGACGGAATAAAAATGGCTTTGAAAAACAAAGAGTATCTGAAAATTCTTTGGGAGGCCGAGGATGGCAGGGACCTGATGCACAAAATGAAATTAAAACAGCCTGACGTTTTATTGATGGATATACGGATGCCTGAAATTGACGGCATCAATGCCATTGGCATGTTGCGCAAGGAATATGAGGAATTAAAAATAATTGTGCTGACGATGTATGATGACCAGGAGATGATCTCCAAAATGATGGAGATGGGTGCCAATGCCTATTTGACCAAGACAACGGACCCCGAAGAAATTTACCAGGCTATACTCACCTGCATGAATGATGATTTTTATTTTAATGATCTCGTCAATAAAGCGGTGCTTTCAAAATTGCAAACCAAAAGACAGGTCCGCCAGTTTTATCCCAACCCGATCAAGTTTTCAGAAAAAGAAGTTCGTATTTTAAAGCTACTCTCTGAAGACAAAACCACCGAAGAAATTTCCAAAGAAGTTTTTTTAAGCCCGCGCACCATCGAAACGATTCGGCAGAATATGAAAACAAAAGTAGGTGCAAAAACAATCGCCGGATTGATCATGTATGGTATGAGGAACAAGCTGATCAATTAGATCAGTATCCTGGTTTGACGATGCCATTTTTTATCGCGTACATGACCAGACCTACCCTGCTTTTTACGTTCAACTTGAAAAATAACGAATCACGATAATTGTCTACCGTCCTGGGGCTGATATTCATTTCCTTCGCAATTTCTTTATACGTCATGTCTGTGCTCCCCAATTTAAGAAAGGTCAATTCATTTTCACTCAGAACAATAACGTTCGCTCCATTTCTGGATTCCTCTTTTTTCAGCAGGTTGATTAATTTGCCAGCCGAGTTGTTTGAATAATAATAACCCGTATTGATGGTAGATTCAATGGCAAATTTCAACTCATGGGGATGAATATCTTTTTTCAAAAACCCCCTTACACCATGTTGCAGCAATCGAATGGAAGCCAGTTCTGAATCGTACATCGTCAATACCAACACCAAAATATCCGGATAATTATTTTTGAGCCATTTCGCCGTTTCAAATCCATCAAGCTCGGGCATATTAATATCCAATATGATGAGATCGGGTATATTATTTTTGGTTAGTTTTTGAATCAATTCATTGCCATGAACGGCCAGCAGGGTAACGGTACAATTTTCAAAAGTATTGATGACGGTGGACAGCGCATCCCGGATAAGGATATGATCATCTACCAATGCTATTTTAATCGGATGAGGTTTTTGTATCATTTATTTAGTTTTACAGAGGCATTTGAATGAATGTTCCCTTGCCCGGTTCACTGTTGAGATCAGGATCAGCGTTGACCGGTTTTGAACTTTTCCTCACGGACGTTTTTTTTCCTGAGAAGAGATCAGGGTGCAATGACTCTTTTTCATAATTGTTTTTACGCGCTTCAAGCGTTTTTAAAAAGTTTTTTGTTTTTTTTGATAAGCAAATAATATCCATGAAATAAAACCAGTCATTCCTGCCGGGAGCAATTTACAAATGATAAAATTAGTCTGTATTATCCTTTTATCATCCACGCAGTGTCAAAAGGCAGAAAGAATTATTACCGATGCATGCAGGTTTGTCAAGAGCGATGGCCAGTTGAAAAAGCGGGACTTTACCGAATCGCTTTTTTATATGCTAAAAAAACAGAGATGGTACCGGCTGATCAAATAAAATTTCTTCGCTCATAAAATAAAAAAGCGCATAAGTATATGCGCTTTTTTGCCATTCGCTTTTCTGAAATTCAATACAACACAAAGCAGGAATGATTTGTTGAGGTACGATTAAATTGAGTTAGTTTAACAAGGGTTTGAGAAATGGGAACGCTGTCAACATTTTCATAGAAATGGTATCCTGGTTTTCACGGGAAATTACATGGGTCGTTGGGAACGGGCGGACTAAGGTTTTAGGGTTTATATGGATTCAGCGGTTAGTTGAAAAGAAAGTTGACTGACATTGGACTTCACCTGGCTTTTCATAGAAAAATTGGAAAATCTTTCTGGACGGTTACTATGGACATTGGATGGTCGAGGTAGCTAATCCGTCAATCAACTTCATAGCAAAAATAAGTGCGTACACTTACCGGGGCAATAGCGGAACTGCCCTTTTTTGGGTATTCAGTTTTTACCCGCTTATTCGTAGATCAACGATGTTTTTTATCGCAGATATCCGATAAATGGACCGGAATAAAACAATTTAAAATGTAATTTTGGTGAATTCGCAGAAAAATTATTTCGTAAATGTCCTAATGCGGATTACGCAATTTTTCTGTCTTTTTGCAGTTTAATAAGATGTCACACCAAATTGCGCAAAATTTCGCGAGTATGAAAAAAACTGAACCCGATTACGTTATTAAAGTTGCTATTGCCGATGATCACACCCTATTCCGGGCAGGTGTCAAAACAGCCCTGTCTGTAAAAAAAGATATTCAACTGATAGCAGAAGCCGACAATGGGATGCATTTGTTGAATATGCTCCGTCATGTTGAGCCTGATGTCATTCTGCTGGATATCCAGATGCCCATTATGGATGGCATTCAAACGTTGCCTGAGATCCGTAAAATGCATCCGCAGGCAAAAGTGATCATTCTTTCCATGCATAATGATCATTCCATGATCTCAAAGCTCATGGAAATCGGCGCAAATTCTTATCTCACAAAAAATTCCGATTCCGAAACAATTTATGAAGCCATCAAGACCTGCTACGAGCAGGAATTCTTCTTTAATGAGCTGACCAACAAAGCGCTGCTTACCGGTTTGCGGACAAAACGCTCCGATTTTGGTACAGGACACCAGGAAGTGAATCTCTCGGAAAAAGAATTGACGGTTTTAAAATTGATGTGCGAAGAAAAAACGACAAAAGAAATTGCTGACATTGTTGACATCAGTCCACGCACCGTTGAAGCAATACGCGATAAGCTAAAAAGTAAGATCGGCGCTAAATCAATGGCAGGTCTGGTCATGTATGCCATTAAAAACAAAATCATTTCCCAATAAAATAAATTTTTACTTTACTTGAGCATCAGCCCCGTTTTTTCGGGGCTTTTCTTTTTACTTTTGGTTTGAAAATTTTCAAGTTGCTGTCTTATATCAATTTCAACGGTTCATACATTCATGCAGATGAACCAATTATTAATGCTGATAGTCGTGGATTCAGGTATGGAGATGGATTGTTCGAAACCATCAGGGTAGTTGATAACGAAATCCATTTGGCGGGTTATCATTTTGAAAGACTGTTTACTTCCATGAAGATCCTGCAACTTGAGATTCCTGAATTTTTTACGCCGGAAAATTTATCGGAACAAATTTTGTCTCTGGTTGAAAAGAATCACCACCGGCCCTCGGCCCGCGTACGCGTCACCGTTTTCCGCGGAAAAGGTAATTTATCTGACGCGCAGAATAATGTACCCGAATATATTATTCAATCAGGACCAATAGCAAACAGGAAATTTTCGCTTAATGAAGATGGTCTGATGGTTGACCTGTTTGAAGACGGAAGAAAATCCTGCGACAAATTCAGCCATATCAAGTCAAACAATTTTTTGATTTACGCGATGGCGGCTTTATATGCAAAAAAGAATAATCTGGATGATTGTCTTATTTTGAATTCGTCCAACAGGGTTTGCGAATCCACGATTGCCAATATTTTTTTGATTAAAGATAAAATCACCTATACGCCGGCTTTATCCCAAGGATGCGTGGGCGGAGTGATGCGACGGTTTCTTGCAGAAAAAATGAGTAAGGTTTTTTTGTTAAAAGAAACAGCTCTTTCTGTTCAAGACATTAAACAGGCCGATGAGATCTTTCTTACCAATGCTATTTCGGGCATGAGATGGATAAAACAATTTGGAGAAATAAAATATAACAATTCATTGACCGCGGAAATTTTTAAAACCATTTTCGAGCGGTAAATAATGCCTGTCTTATTTTTCTATTGATATTGTGAAAAGTAGATCTCCGTCAATTTTTCAATGGCTTGTTTTCCGTCTTTTCCAAGCGTAAGGGAATAATTGTTTACATAGAGATCTATATGCTGGCGCATCACCTGTTCATCCATTTCCTGCGAATGTTGTTTAACAAAATCTGTAAGCAAAGGATACTGTCCGAATGCAAATTCAACACTTTGCTTAATGAGCGAATTTATTTTTTGCTGTATCGCCGGATCGCAGGCTTTGCTGATCACTATTCCCCCTAACGGTATTGGATAACCGGTTTCTTTTTCCCAATATTCTCCCAGGTCAACAATTTTCAGTAACCCTTTTTGCCCGTAAGTAAAGCGATTTTCGTGTATAATGACCCCGCAATCAACTTCTCCGTTCAGCACCGCATCCTCAACCGAAGAGAAGATCATGAATTCTTTTTTGGATGCTTCGGGAAATGCGAGGGAAAACAGCAAATGAGCCGTGGTATTCTTGCCGGGAATGGCAATGCTGCAGCGAGTGATATCAGCGATAGGAATTTGTTTTTTTGAGATCAATAGCGGTCCCACCCCTTTGCCGAGCGCGCCACCGGCATCAAGCAAATCATAGTTTCCCGCGATCAGGGGAAAAACGGCATAACTGATCTTGGTGATATCCAGTTTTTTCTCCAGGGCCCATTGATTAAGGGTTTGCACATCTTCTAAAAAAATGTCAAACTCAAATTCACCCGCATCAATTTTTTTATTGACCAGCGCATCAAAAATAAAAGTGTCGTTTGGACAGGGACTAAATCCTAAAGTCAGTTTCATGGTGATTAGATAATGCAGTCAATAAAAAAGTCAACTCTTCGTTCAGGTTGTTGATCGCCTCCTTCATTTTCCATTTTGCCCTGTTTCTTTCGCCAATGTTGTTGGAAATAGCCCGGAGTTGTAAAAAAGGAATTTTTTGCTGCAAACAAACATAATGAAAGGCTGCACCTTCCATGCTTTCTACAACAGGGGAAAAATGCCGGCTATACCAGCTTATCCTCTTTTTATCCGTGGTGACTTCATTGACACTGATGCCCCTCACTTTTTTGGAAGGTGCCAGTCCCAGTAGCTTCCTGTTTGGATTGATCAGCATGCCTTTTCTGAAAGGGAATTTATTTTTATTTTCCAGCTGGAGATCAAAAATCGTTCTGAATTCATTATTTTCCCAAACGCCGAGATCTGCAAATACTTCTTCTTTAATGACAAAGACTTCACCAAGGTTATTTTCAGTAAAGCAGCCTCCAATTCCTGCCTGAATAATCACATGAGGCTTGTTGTTGTTGCAATAATTTGTCAGCGAATAAGCAGTGGCCGTGCCACCAATACCGGTTTTCAAAACGTCGATCCTGTTTTTGATAAAAAAGGGAGTTGCCGGTTTGATCTCCGGTTCAGTAGCAGATACTACAAGAATTTGCATAGGCAAATATATGATGCTAAGGCGACTGACATCTTACATTGACCCCATAATATTTCAATTTGCTTTTAACCGTCTGATGCCTATGCCTTAACTTTGCAAAAATTTTCAGAGCAATGGTATTTCTCACGCGTATTGAACATTTTAATGCCGCGCATAAATTATATAATCCGGACTGGAGCCGGGAAAAAAATGAAGAGGTTTTTGGCAAATGTGCCAACGAAAACTGGCACGGTCACAACTACGAATTGTACGTAACCATAAAAGGCGAACCCGATGCTGATACCGGTTTTATTTTTGATACCAGAAAACTAAGTGATATTATCAAAGAATCGGTAATTGAAAAACTGGACCATAAAAACCTGAATATCGATGTCAATTTTATGCAGGGAAAAATGTGTTCGACAGAAAATCTGGCGATCGCCATTTGGGAGCAGTTGATGCTGCATTTGCCTGAGAAAATTCAGTTGCATGCCATTAAATTGTATGAAACCCCGCGTATTTATGTGGAATATTTTGGTAAATAAATTTAACCCCGATTGCAGCCAACAGGAGGGCGGAAAAATTATATTCAGTAAAAATTTGTGCGATCTGTGGTGAATAAATTAATTTGTATGAATAAAGTATCGGTTTTCAGAAGGGAACATTTTAATGCTGCACATCGTTTGTTCAATCCGAAGTGGGATGATGCAAAAAATGCCGAGGTATTTGGCAAATGCAGCAACCCGCATTATCACGGTCATAACTATGAGCTGGAAATAAAAGTTACCGGCCAACCAGAGGCGGAAACGGGTTATGTCATGGATCTGAAGAAATTATCTGACCTGGTTAAAGAAAATGTGTTGAATGAATTTGATCACAAAAATTTAAATCTGGACACAAAATATTTTACGGATAGTAATCCAACTGCTGAAAATATTGTTATTGTTATTTATGGCATCCTGCGGAAGAAAATCGATGAGAAATTTGACCTTAAGATTCGGTTATACGAGACCGATAGGAACTTTGTAGAATACCCGGCTGATTAGTGAGGCAGGGACCATTCAAAGGGGGTGGGCTCAATAAGGAGCAAACCGTACAGGTATGCAAGGCAACGATATCGGATCGCAATACATAACGCCGGCTAAGAAAAAAATAAATGCCTAAAAACTATGGGATACTCCAAGACAGAGCAGTACAATGAAAGAGTTACCAGTGAATTGGTTGGACATTACAAGCACACCATTGACCTGCTTGGAGAAAACTCTTCGCGTGAAGGATTATTGAAAACGCCTGAACGTGTTGCCAAAGCCATGCAGTTTATGACGCAGGGATATGAACTGGATGCGCATGCGATTTTGAATTCTGCCAAATTTCATGAGGACGTCAGTGAAATGATCGTTGTAAAAGATATTGAACTGTACAGCTTGTGTGAACACCACATGCTGCCTTTTTTTGGCAAAGCGCATGTTGCATATATTCCAAACGGGTGGATAACCGGACTGAGTAAGATTGCGCGTGTGGTAGACGTCTATTCCCGCCGGTTGCAGGTTCAGGAAAGACTTACCACCCAGATTTTGGACGCAATAAAGCAAACATTAAATCCATTGGGTGTTGCTGTTGTCATCGAGGCTTCGCATTTGTGTATGATGATGCGCGGTGTTCAGAAACAAAATTCGGTTACTACCACCTCCGCTTTTTTTGGCGAGTTTCAGAAAAATGAAACCAGGAGCGAATTTGTAAAATTAATTTCAGCGACCCTGCATTGAGTATTTTTTCAACAGATCGTTGATGTAGGGGCTCACCTACTCGTAGGTATTTCTGAGTTTATCTGCGGGAAATAATTGGCTAGGAGGATTGAAAACCTGAAATTTGCTCTCCTTTGATCAGGTAGAGGATCTGGTTAAGGTAAAAAAACAACGAAATAACAGGACATGAAGCACGCCTATGTTTTTCCCGGTCAAGGCTCCCAATTTCCCGGCATGGGTAAAACCCAATATCAAAATAGTTTCTTCGCAAAAAAATTATTCGAACAGGCAAATGAAATCCTCGGATTTCGGATTTCGGACATCATGTTCAGCGGAACTGAAGAGGATCTGAAACAAACAAAAGTTACCCAACCTGCGGTTTTTCTTCATTCGATCATGGCCTATAAAAGCATCGACAGCGCCAGGCCGGATATGGTTGCGGGACATTCACTCGGCGAATTTTCTGCTTTGGTTGCAAACGGCGTCCTGAGTTTTGAAGAT
>DATGFZ010000229.1:0-2447 GCA_035308805.1 Puia sp.
ATGCGTCCTTTGCCTTTGCAACGTAAAAAAAATGGGGGGTACCATCCCCCGTTTTGAAACTGACGAATTTTAGTCCGCAACCATGACCGGTAAAAGGTTACGGCTATTTATAACCCGGTTTTACCCGGACAGTAATAATTAGGAATATACATCAATTTATTTTGTAGTCACTCAAAAAAACCTGCTGTTATGAGCATCAGAATTGATTTAGTAACGATTCGCCTGTTAAAAAAGGGCGACATCATTTACCACCCGAAGAAGAGCGAAAAATATTCAATTTGGGAGATCGGTAAAGATTTTATCATTGCCGAACTACAGGACGAGACAAGGTATGTGGAACTATTCAGGTTCCACAAATTGATTAACGACGGATGGAGGGCGGTTGACGGAGTTAAATAATGGAATGTATTCCATTCTCAAACTGGCTGGGCCTTGTAGACAAAGTTCGAATCAAAGGTTCGGGATCGCCGTCAGTCAGTATGCCCGAACCTGGATTCCATCCGTCGTAATTTTTTGATACGGGTCAGCCAGGAATCTGGCCAACAGTTGGTCCCCATCCCGGGTGCTTAAAATTGGCCCATGGGTCTTGTTCGTAAATAAAAGCCGCTGGCTGTTAGGCAGGAAATGATGTATCCAGTCATTGAAAATGGGCCGACACCAGGGATCGGTATCACCGGCCCCCAATAATGCCGGAATATTGGACAGAACCGGGGACTTGACGATAGGATTTTCGGCGGGAACCTGCCAGCAGCGGCATATCTCGTGATTCACACTGTTAAAATGGTATCCTGCCAGCCACGGGAAGATTTGATTTTCCTTTTTGATCACCTGCTCATTGGCATAGGCTATCTGTTCGGAGCAATATACCGAGTATCGCATACCGTTCGCATTCTCGACCCTGCTGAAAATATCATCAAAATAATGGCGCATAAAAGGCAGATGGTTGCCGGAAATGATCTGCCTGATGAAAAAGGGAATATTCTTCAGTTCTGAGTTACTTGAAAGAACATCCATTAAAAAATCGATCAGTTCATCCCGGGTGTACCGGATCCGGATACTATCACGCGCATTTTTTTCTTTATACATGAAATAGAATTCCTTGTTCCCGATCGACGTAAAATAATTCCGGAATCGTTTTTTCAGGTCTCCATACAATTTCTTATCGCTCGAGTCCTGTTCGCAATTTTCGAATATCTTGTCGAGAGCCTCGTTGATATTGAACAGCGCGCTCTCATCATAGCTCAGAAATCCCGGAAGGGGTGAATCCAGCACGACAGAGCGGATATGTTGAGGATAGTTGCGGACTACGGTAAGCATGAGACCACCGCCATATGAAATACTAACCAGGTTGATGGAGTCGATTCCGAGCACACGACGCAGGTCTTCGATATCTGCGGCACTTTCCTGCGAGTTGTAGGCTGCAAGATCAATGCCCGTTGCCGCCAGCCTTATCCGACACGCTTTGACACCCTCCAGGACCATGCTATCCCTATTGAGTCCTTTACGATAGGATTCTTTAAGCATCTCGCTGACCTCAAAACAATTTAGACGCGGCAGGGCATTCCAGGTGCCGCGCTGTTCAAAAGCGATATAGTCCCTGTCTTTAATGAACTCCCTTTCATGGATAAATTTAACCCCTGCAAGCGAGCTTGCCCCCGGCCCACCGGCAGTATACAGCACCGGATCGGGGTGTTTATGGGGATTGTTGCTTTCCACGATAATAAAAGGCAACTTAATGGTCTTGCCTTGCGGGTTGCTCCTGTTTTCGGGAACAACGAGGTAGGCGCAACGTGTCTTGAGGCTGTCTGATTTGAAAAGGCAGTCACAATTTTCTACGCGCGGCCTATATAAAATTTGCTGCGCATTGGTTATTTTAAGGCAAAGAGTAAAACAGATTATCAAATAAACAGGTAACCTTAACATCACTATTTCAATTTCAGAACAAAATAATAGAAGGCAATAATGATTCAATAGTAAAAATCGGACAATTTGAAAGAAATTGATCCGGGCTTCATGCATTGACCTGATCCGTAAGTTTTTTTCCTGTAAAGTTTTTTATCTCCCGATAAAAATGGCTCATATCATAATAGCCAAAGTCAATCGGCGAAAAATCTTTTTTGACGCTGACATAGGCCGTAAGTGCAGTGCGAGCCCTTAGAACCGATAAATACCTTTTTGGGGAAACACCGATAACGCGGTTAAAATGCCGATTGATCGTCCTCGTGCTGGCGAACACTTTTTGCGATAATTCGTTCGCTTTAGGTTGCATACCCAGAGCGTCGTATTTTTCGATGCAACCCCTTACAATATTAAGGTAGTGACCTGCCCGCTTTTGTTTTGTGAAAGCGGAGATGAGATAATCTTCCATGATGGCATGGCGCTTTTCAAAACTGAGGGGTTGCCTGAGTCTTTCCAGCAAGGACCCTGGCAAGATATGTCTCAGGTCG